>JACMJB010000395.1 GCA_014380815.1 Armatimonadota bacterium | reverse complement strand
TTTACGCGCTGGGCGAGGCCCTGGAGGGGGTCGCCATGGAACGCACGCGCCGATCACTCGCTGCCTTGGTCGAGGCCACCCCCCCGGAGGCCATCGTGCAGCGGGCAGGGACACTGAGCCAGGAGACCGTTCCCACGTCCCGGCTTGTTCTTGGCGATGTGCTGGTCGTGAGGCCCGGTACGAGGCTTGCCGCGGATGGCGTCATCATTTCCGGAGAGTCCACTCTGATTGAGGCAGCGATCACCGGCGAATCGCTGCCGCGCGACACGCGGCGTGGCGACACGGTCTTTGCCGGTTCGGTGAACGGCAACGGCAGTCTGCTGGTGCAAGTCACAGCTCTGCCGGAGGACTCTACCCTTGCCCGAATCCTGCATCTGGTCGAGGACGCGCAGGCACAGAAGGCGCCGACACAGGCGCTGGTAGAACGGTTCGGTCGCATCTACACCCCGATTGTGCTGGCCGCCGCTCTGTTGATTGCACTGCTCGGCCCGCTTTTCGCTCCCAGCATCAACTGGGTGTACCGGGCGCTCACCCTGCTGGTGGTCGCGTGTCCCTGCGCACTGGTGATCGCGACCCCGGTCGCCTACGTTTCCGGCATCGCGCGGGCAGCACGGGGCGGCGTTCTGGTGAAGGGCGGCGCATATCTGGAGGCACTGGCGGGAGTGCGCCGGGTCGCCCTGGATAAGACCGGGACTCTGACAACCGGCGAGCCGGTTGTCACCCACCTGCTTCCCGCACCCGGTTTCGCCCCCGAAGATCTGCTGACGGTCGCTGCCGCCGCTGAGCGGCAGTCCAGCCACCCGATTGCCGCCGCCGTGGTGCGGGAGTCCCTACGGCGCGGACTGCCGGAGCTTGCTGTCTCAGAGGCAGGGACGGTTCCAGGGCACGGGGTGACTGCCCTTCTGAACGGGGAGAGGGCGCTGGTCGGGACGCCGCTGCTGCTGACGGAGCGTGGCATCGCGGTTTCTCGGGAGGTTCTGGCAGCGGTGGACCAACTGTCTGCTCAGGGGAGCACGACCTTGGTGGTATCACACGGCGATCAGGTGCTGGGCGTCATCGCAGTTGCCGATACCGAGCGGGCCGAAGCGGGCCGCGCGGTCGCGGACCTGCGCCGCATGGGCCTTGCCACCACCGTTCTGACCGGTGACAATGACGGGGCTGCGCAACGGGTCGCGGCTGCGGTTGAGATTGACGACGTGCGGTCGCGCCTTTTGCCACAGGATAAGCTGGTTGCGATCCGGGAGATGATCGCACGGGGCGAGCGTCCTCTGTTTGTCGGGGATGGCATCAACGATGCCCCCGCCCTTGCTGCCGCGACAGTCGGTGTCGCCATGGGCACCGGCGGAACGGCTGCCGCCATCGAGGCTGCGGACATCGCCTTGATGCGAAGCGACCTGATGCGCCTGCCGTGGGCCATCCGCCTGGCCCGCGCCACCCGCGCGGTAGTCCGTCAGAACATCGCGATCGCATTGGGCACGGTCGCCGTATTGCTTGTCGCCACTTTTACCGGCTGGCTTCCGTTGCCGGTCGGAGTGGTCGGGCACGAGGCCAGCGCCCTGATCGTGATCCTGAACGGGCTGCGCCTACTGTCCCCTCGGCTGACCCGACTTTAACTCGTTAAACGTCGCGCCGTCCAAAAATTATGGCCCCGGTCACAAAAACCACGGCGACATACGCTGCGATGTAGACGAGGTCGGAAGGCACAGCGGCGATCTCGTTGAAGGGGCTTCGGGAGCCGAGATTACCGGTGAAAACGGGCAGCGGCCCCAGTCCCTCCGTCACCCAGCGTGACATTCGCCCCAGCGGCACGATATAGCCCGCCAGAGTCGAGAGGATGCTCAGCAGACGGATCTCAAACGCCTTGTTGAGAAGGAAGAGGATCCCCTCAGACCATCCGATTCCCGCCGAGAGAATGGATAGCCCCGCCGCCAGCGGAAAGGCGGCAAAAGTCGAAAAAAGCAGCGCCAGCGTCGTGAAGACGGCGGGATATAGCAGCAGATACGGAAACGCCCGCCAGATGTTAGCGTGGGAGACCTCAGGGTTCCGGTAGGTCGCGACGCCCCAGAGGATGCCATCCCAGAGCGCGATATTCACGGCGATGAAGAGCACCAGACCAAGCCACTTGCCCGCGTATACCGAGAACCGCGTGATCGGCTTCGGTAGGATGGACGACAAAACGCCCCGCTCGATCTCCGCCGAAATCGCCCCGGAGGCAAGCGCGATCCCAAACACCGATGCGAAGAAATCG
>JACMJB010000394.1 GCA_014380815.1 Armatimonadota bacterium | reverse complement strand
GTGGGCGGCCTTGCGGATACCCCAGTCTATACGATCTATCTGCTCCAGAGAGAGATAAGAAATCACGCCCGGAAAGATCCGCCGCAAAATCTCATTGACCGCGGGGTTGGTCGCGGACGCTGAGGCCTTGTCTGTGGAGAGCATAAAAATTACAAGCATCCAGACAAGCAAAGGCAAAATATAAATAAAGATGCTTCTCAGATGATTCATAATCAGGTTATCTTATCGTTCTGTTGACCGGATTCTCGATGCCCGTACTCCAATTTCCAGATCCCGAAGAAGCGACGCACGATGGAATCGTCGCTATTGGGGGCGATCTCCATCCGGACTCGCTCCGTCTTGCCTACAGCCAGGGAATCTTCCCTTGGCCCCATGAGGGGATGCCGCTCCTCTGGTTTTCTCCGCCGGAACGAGCGATACTCGATTTCTCATTGCTTCACGTTCCCCGCCGCCTAGCACGCACCCGGCGATCCTCCGGACTCCGTTTCACCATTGATGCCGCATTTGATGAGGTCATCTCAGCGTGTCAACAGAGTCCGCGGACTGGGCAGGAAGGAACTTGGATCACAAAAAAGCTGAAAGCCGCCTACTGTATGGCTCACCGTCTTGGCTTTGTCCATAGCGTAGAAGCTTGGTCCAGTGCTGGCGACCTCGTCGGCGGGCTGTACGGTGTAGATGGTGGCGGCATATTTGCGGGCGAGAGCATGTTCTACCGTGAGTCTGATGCTTCCAAGCTGGCTCTTTTATTCCTGGTGGAGCATCTTGCGATGCGTGGGGCGACATTTATGGACATTCAAATGATGACGCCCCACATGAAAGCGCTGGGTGCCGTTGAAGTCCCGCGACATCAGTTCCTAAAGCGGCTTTCCTCGGAAAAAGCGCGAGGACTGACGCTCTTCGATACGAGCGCAGACCCGGGATCAAGAAAGGAGGGAGTCAGCGGCGGCGAGATTCCAGCTCTTCCCAGCGCGCGTAGAGACGATCCACCTCGGCCTTAAGAACAGGAAGTGCCCCCCAGCACTCCTGAAGACGAATGGGATCTCTGGTGACGGCGGGCGTCTCCATTTTTCGCTCAAGCTCGAGAACAGCCTCTTCGGCGGAGGTGATCCGAGACTCAATCGTCGCTAGCTCCCGGCGTTCCGCCGCATTTAGTGGATTCTCCGCCATAGGCGCCGATGGCTTCGGGTTTTCTGGAGCAACCTTCCGGGGGGGCGACGGAAGCGCGCCCCGCCTCTCCTCCTCCAGAACCGATTCCCACTGCGCGAGATCGGCAAAATAGCGCCCGTTTCCTTTGCCATCGAGCGCAAGAATCTCCGTGGAAACCGTGTCCAGCAGATAGCGGTCATGGGTAACGAGAGCAACAGCCCCGGGAAAGTCCGTCAGACTGTCCTCCAGCGCTTCCAGGGAGGCGATGTCGAGGTCGTTTGTCGGCTCGTCCAGAATCAGCAGGTCAGCAGGGCGAAGCATCAGTTGGGCAATTAGGACGCGGGCCTGCTCCCCGCCGGAAAGGTACGCGACCTTGCCGCTGAGCTGCTCCGCACGAAAACCGAAACGCTTGGCCCAGGCGGTCACGTGCATCTCCGACCCACGATAGTTCACCGTGTCGCCCTGGGGGCAGAGCGCATCACGAAGCGTCCGCTCTTTTTCAAGCTGACTGCGGCTCTGGTCAAACCAGACGATGCGCAACCCATCAGCGCGCTTGACAGTCCCCGAGTCCGGGTTCATTTCACCGGTAAGAATACGAAGCAGAGTCGTCTTGCCGCTGCCATTCGCCCCGATAAGGCCGAGGCGGCGCTTGGGGGTCAGCAGCACATCAAGGTCGTGGAACAGGGTCCGGTCCTCGAAAGATTTGCCAATCTGCTTCGCTGCCAGCAGCTCTTTCGTCCGGCGTCCCGAGGTGGAGAAATCCAGCTCGGAGACACTCGACCCACTTTGACGATTCCGATACTTCAGCTCCGCCAGTTCGCCGATCATACGTCCGGCCTGATCTATGCGGCCCTTAGCTTTGGTGCTGCGGGCCTGTGCGCCCCGGCGAAGCCAGGCGATCTCGCGGCGGACCTGCGTCTCCATCGAATCCTGCTGCCGCTGCTGGGCGGAAAGGTAAGCCTCTCGCTTTTCGAGGAAGTCACTATATGCGCCCTGCGCGCTCAGGAACCCATCCGCATACATCCCATTCAGTTCTATGACGCGGCGGGCCACATTCTCCAGAAAATAACGGTCATGGCTGATGACCACAAACCCCTGAGAGGGAGTCAGCCCATCGTTCAGAAGCTCCTCCAGCCACAAAACCCCCGCAAGGTCCAGGTGGTTTGTGGGTTCATCCAGCAGGAGAAGTTCCGGTTCGGTGATGAGGGCACGGGCAATAGCGAGGCGCTTCCGCCAGCCGCCCGACAGCGTGTCTACCTTCTGGTCGCGGTCGGGGAACTCCATGCGCGCCAGAAGAATATCAATACGCATATCCCGCTCAATGGCGTCAATGCCTTCCGGTTTCAGGGCCACGCCCAGTACCTCGGCAATGGTCTCGCCGGAGGAAAAGCTCTCTTCCTGGGGAACATAACCGATCCGCAGTCCCCGACGCGCGGAGATACTGCCTTCGTCTGGCTTTTCCAGGCCGGCGAACAACTTGAGGAGGGTGGACTTGCCGGAGCCGTTAGGACCGATGAGCGCGGTCCGTTCGCCCTCCCCAATGCCAAGTGTGATCTGGCGGAAGAGGGGACGCGCATTAAACGATTTGGTAAGAGACTGACAACTGAGCAAAGACGCCATAAGAACCCCGTTCAGTGTATCAGGCGAAACCACGAACTCGTAGAAAACCGCGCGAAGCGGCTGCTTCGCGCGGTTTCCACTCCGGATCGGAACGCCGGGTTCCCTTCGCCGCTAAACGCCGATCCTGCTTCTGCGAAGAAGCTCGTCCGCGCCGCCGGGCCGCCTTGGGGTGTAACCATCCAGGGGCAGAATGTGCTCATGGATCGCATCCAGAATGTCGGCGGGGAAGGGGAAGAACGAGTCTTCCACTTCGTCGGGAGGGGTGATCCAGTTACGCGCGCCAACCACGACCGGAGGGGCATCCAGGTGGTCGAAGGCAAGCTGCGTGATCCTAGTCGCCATAGTTTGCAGGAAAGAGCCGCGCTCGCAGGCGTCCGAGGCAAGCACGATTCTTCCGGTCTTTTTCACCGACTCCAGCACCCGGGAGTAATCAAACGGCACGATGGACCGGGCATCTATGACCTCAGCGGACAGACCGTGCTTCTCCCCCAGTATCTGGGCGGCATCCAGAGCGCGATAGAGCGTCGCACCGATAGTCAAAATCGTGAGGTCGCTGCCCTCTTTTTTGATGTCTGGTTCACCAAGGGGAACCTCGTAGTACTCTAGAGGGACGCCTGCCGCGCCATGAAAAAGCTCGGGCTGGTCGTAAATGCGCTGGGACTCAAAGAAGATCACCGGGTCTGTTCCGTTCAGACAAGCATTCATCAAGCCCTTGGCGTCATAGGGGGTTGCGGGAAAGACGACCTTGAGGCCGGGGATATGGGCGCACAGCGCGGTCCAGTCCTGCGAGTGCTGCGCTCCGTATTTCGAGCCGACACTGACCCGCATCACAACCGGCATCTTCAGCAGCCCACCGCTCATGCTCTGCCACTTCGCAAGCTGATTAAAAACCTCATCGCCTGCTCTGCCCAAAAAGTCGCAGTACATCAGTTCGATCAGGGGGCGCCCGCCCGCCAGGGCATAGCCGACAGCGGTCCCGGCAATCGCGGCCTCGGAGATCGGACTGTTGAACAGACGATGATAGGGCAGTGCTTCGGTCAGACCACGGTACACCGCGAACGCCCCGCCCCAGTCGCGGTTCTCCTCGCCGTAAGCGATCATCGTGGGATCTTTGTAGAAGCGGTCAATCACCGCCTCAAACAGGGCATCTCGGATACCGACACAGCGGGACTTGGGCTGAGCTATCCCATTCTCGTCCAAACCGGAGCGAGACCGGACGGCAAGCTGCTTGACCCGTGGGTTTTCCGAAAGCGGGATCAGGACATCCGGCTCGCGGGTCGGGTCAAAGCTCTCGACGGTCTGGTTCGAGAACATCGTTCTTTCCAGAAGATTACCGACCACATACAGATCGGCTCGGGGCGATAGATCCAGGTCAATGGACTTTTTAAACGCGCGAAGCAGAGCGGCATCAATCGCTGAGTAGGTCGCCTGAATCTCTCCATCGGTCGTGACACCAGCCTTCAGAAGTTCGCTTCCATAGGTGACGAGGGAATCCACCTGCTGCCACTCTTCCACCTCGGTCTTTTCCCGGTAGGAGGAGGCATCGGAGGGCGAATGACCGGAAAAGCGGTACGTGATCGTATCCAGCAGGACCGGTCCTTCCCCCCTTGCCAGAATCTCCTTCTTACGCGCGATGGCATCAATCACAGCGAGCGGATTGTAGCCATCAATGCGTTCGGCGTGCATCTGGTCCGGGTTCAGTCCCGCCCCAAGCCGTGCCAGGATCCCAAACCCGCCGGTCTCGCCCACCGGCTGCCCGCCCATCCCATAGAAGTTATTGACAAAATTGACGATCAATGGGAGGCCGCCGCGATGCGCCTCATCGAACAGGGTCTTGAACTGCTCCATGGTGGCAAAGCAGAGTGCTTCCCAGGTCGGCCCACAGGATGCCGAGGCATCTCCGATGTTTGCGATCACGATTCCGGGTTTTCGGTTCACCCTTTTGAACAGCGCCGCCCCGACACTGATGTCCGCCGACCCGCCGACAATCGCATTGTTCGGGTAGACACCAAACGGCGTGAAGAAGGCGTGCATGGAGCCGCCCATGCCTTTGTTGAAGCCCGATTCACGCCCGAAGATCTCGGCGAGCGAGCCATAGAGCAAAAAATCAATCGCCAGCTCCTTGACGTCTGTTGGGGCATCGCCACCGGTCTCGACCGCTTTCAGTGCCGCGCCATCCATATACCCCTTCATGATTCCCAGGAGGGTGTCCTCATCCAGCTTTTCTATCGCGGACAGGCTCTTGGCAAGGATCTCACCGTGGCTCCGGTGCGACCCGAAGATGTGGTCGTCCGCGTTCAGCAGGAATGCCTGTCCCACCGCGGCTGCCTCCTGCCCGATGGAAAGGTGGGCGGGGCCGCGATGATCGTAGGGCACTCCCTTGTACTCGCGCTGGGTTTTGACCTCGTTCAGCATTGTCTCAAAGGCGCGGATGATCGCCATGTCGCGGTGGATACGAACCAGGTCCTCACGCGCGAACCGGTCCAGCTCGTCGGCAAGCGTCCGCTGATACTGATTGACCGGGATCGGATCAAATTTCAGGTGGCTGGGCTTTCGGACATCGGCGGGGCGGATCATAAGCGATTTAGGCATTTGTTTTACTCCAAGGATTCAGGCGGGGAGAAGTGCGATCTCTGCCGCTTTGGTGATCTTGTTCGTGCTGGGAGCAAGATCGAACTGACACACGGTTCCGGTCTCAAAGTCCGCGAGGAGAAAGCCGGGTTCTTCGCCCCGGCAAAGAGAACCGGCATTGACAATGGTAAGACCGGGCAAAGCGCGGACCATCCGCTCATGCGTGTGACCGTTTACCAGCAGGCGAAACCGACCTGGCAGGCCGCAGGCCTCCAGCATTCGGAAAACGTCCGCGTCCGCACCGCGAGGATAAACGCCGAGCAGGTCGTCGTCACCGACACCGTGGCACAGCAGCAGCGGGCCAAGCGGGGTCTCGAACTCCCGAGTTGGCGGCAAGGAGCAGAGAAAAGCGCGGCAAGAAGGGGAGAGGTCCGCTGCTGGGTCGCCAGGCAGTGCGCGCATCCCGGCGTTCTCAAGGTACCAGCGGTCGTGATTGCCCCGTATGGTCCGGACCCTCGCCGCATCCAGAAGCCCGCAACAGCGCTCTACATTCCCAGCGCCCCTTTTGGCTATCAGATCGCCGGTACAAAGCAGTGCCTCCAGCGGCCCTCCCGAACAAAGGAAGGCAAGCACAGCTTCCAGAGCGTCATCCTCGCCGTGAATATCACCGATGATTCCCACCCGATGCAACCGACCAGGTGCCCCGGTCACAGCAGATAGCTTTCCGCCTCAGTGACCGTGAGCTTACTGCGTGCGATGTTGTAATACTGCACCCGCCTTGTTTCAAAATCCACGATCGCCAGGCAGGGGTTTTTATGGCGCAGCACGGTGCCGGGACTGACCCGCATGGAAAGGGAGCCGTCGCGTTCGCAGGCGACCGCAGCGGCATTCACGATGTGGAGATGGTCTAGTGTCCGCACCATGCGCTGGTGGGTGTGTCCGGCGATCATCACCCGAATGCGGCCCTCGCCATACAGGGCATGCAGCGGGTCATTAGACTCCAGAACAGCCCGTGTGTCGCCGGGATAAACCCCCGTCTGGTCATCCTCGCCGGTGCCGTGACAGACCAGCAGCGGCCCCAGGGGAGTGTCAAACTCAAGCGTCGCAGGAAGGGATTTAAGATAGGCAATGGAGTCCTTGGAGAGCGGCCACTGGTCGCTGAGGCCGAGGAGAACCCGCTCGTGCTCGTTCTCGACAGCCCAGCGGTCGTGGTTGCCGCGAACGACAAAGACCCGGTGCTCCTCGAGAAGGCGGCAGCAACAGTCGGTATCCCCGTGCCGCGCATCGCCGGGAATGTCGCCGGTGCAAACAAGGGCGTCAAGATCGGTCCGGGGAGAGAGAAACTGCAGGGCCGCATCGAGAAGCGAACTGTGTCCGTGGACATCGCCAATTACGCCTACCCGGCGAAGCAGAGCGGGCGGCGACAGCGTTGCAGTGGCTTGCTTCTCTTGCTCCATACGGTTACAATAACACACACAAACGAAAACAGTCAAGCGAAAACGAAAGAAAACGAAAGTGTTTGTTGAAGAGCGACAGCAGCGAATCCTGCAGCGATTGCGGGAGCAGGGAAAAGTCACCGTTGAGGAGCTGATGGGAGACTTCGGGGTGTCCGCGCCGACGGTCCGGGCGGATCTTGCGGCATTGGAAACGCGGCGGCTGCTGCGGCGTACCCACGGCGGAGCGCTTCCTCCCGCGACCAGTCTGTACGAGCCAACCTATGCCGAACGGGTGGGAACCCAGCCCGGTGAAAAGCGGCGTATCGGGAAAGCGGCGGCGCGGCTGGTACGCCCCGGTGAGACGGTGATTCTGGATGCGGGGACCACCGCCCACGAAGTCGGCGTGGCGCTGGCTGCGCGTGGCATCTCTGGGGTGACTGTCGTAACCAACAACCTGCCCACGGCGGTCGCTTTGATGGAGGCTCCCGGGATCGAGGTCATCGTGATCGGTGGACTGGCCCATCTGCATCGCCGGGCCATGCTCGGCCCGCTTGCCGCGGATTTTCTGCACCGAGTCCACGCGGACCGGGTCTTTCTGGGCGCTAACGGTGTGGATGCTCAGGTTGGACTGACGGTCGTGGATTTTGATGCCGCTCTGGTGAAACGGGCGATGATCGCCCATGCCGCGGAGGTGGTGGTGATCGCGGACTCCACCAAGATCTGCCAGGTGGCCTTTGCCCAAGTGGCTCCAGTCTCGGTCGTGACCTGTCTCATTACCGACGACGCCTCACTGGACGAATCCGTCGAAGCCGCCCTGTTGGACGCGGGAGTGGGACTGATCGAGCGGGTGTGAGGGAAATCGAAAGGAACTTTAACCCCGGCTCTCTCCCTGCAGGAAAGCAGGAGTAGGTAACCCTGAAAATTCCCTATTGACACCCTGAAAATAGGAGTATATACTGCCGATAACAACTTTGGTATATACTTTTAGGACCATTACTTGTTTATGTTCGAGACCACACCACAAATTGATAAGCAGAATCCGCTTCCGCGTCATGCCCAGGTCCAGCGCATCCTGCGCGAGATGGTGCGATGCGGCGAACTGCGACCCGGTGACAAGATCCCCGCGGAGCTGCATATCGCGGACGCGCTTGGGGTCAGCAAGATGACCGTCAATAAGGCATTGCTGGCGCTGACAGCCAGTGGGCTTTTTGTTCGGGAGGTAGGTCGCGGAACCTTTGTCGCACCGGAAGCGCTCAGTGCCGCGACTTCCGAGACGCTTTCAGGCGGTTTCGCGCTGAGTTCTGGCTCCGCCAGCGCGCGCGGCGCGGCCCCGGCCCCGTCTGGCAAGCCGCGTCTGGTCCTCTCCTTCGTGGAGGGGGCGCGCAATGTTCTGGACAGCGACTATTACAGCAACCTGTACCGGGGGATCTCGGATGCGCTCCACGAGGATGGCCCGGACCGGGAGCTGAGCGTGGACCTGGTGCTCAGCCCGCTTGCCGCTCGCGACTACCTCGCCGAGGAGGATCGTGACCCCGCCGACGGTCGCATTTTGATCGCTCCGCGCTCCGAGAGTGTCAGCTCTATCGAGGCGCTCTGGCAGCAGGGGCGCCCGCTGATCGTCCTTGGTGCGTCGTGGCCGATGATGGGGGTGCCGAGCGTGGACTCCGATAATATCGGCGGCGCGATGGAGGCGATCCGCCATCTGGTAGAGATGGGGCATGAGCGGATCGCTCTCGTTTCCGCGGAAGAAGAAACCGCAAATATGATGGACCGGATCGTCGGATACCGCCGCGCACTGAGCGGGGCGCACCTGCCGCAGTCCCTGTCGTACGAGGTCCACTGCGATGCCGCCTGGCATATCGGAGATTCCGCGAAAGAACAGCTTGCTGCTCTGCTGACGCAGTCGTCCCCGGTGACTGCCATCTTCGCCGCGGGTCACTACCTGGCGCTGGAGGCGATGAACACGGTCCGGGACACCGGACTACGCGTCCCGGAGGATGTTTCCGTGGTCGGCTTCGATGACCCGCTGTCCGCACAGCTTGTCTATCCCGCCCTGACCACGATCCGTCAGCCACTCTACGAGATGGGGCGGCGGGCGGGGGAGCGCATGCTTCGGCTCCTTCGCGGCGAGGAGACCCGGGCCGCGATTCGGGAGGTGCTGCCCGCGCAGCTGATGGTTCGCCGCTCAACGGCGTCCGCTCCGGTTCTTGCCTCCATGGGAGCCAAAAACCTTGTCTAACGTTTGAATTGAGTCTACATCTAATTACCGACCGGGCCGACAATGAAGAACGTTCTCCGTTGTTTTCAACCCTTCGGACTTTAAGACGGGCCATTGAAGACCCACTTATCGTATCTGTTTACTAGTTTCTCAGTTTCTATCAGGAGTATAAAATGCGAACCAAACGCCCCGCTGGTCTCCCGCTGATTTCCTCAGGGTTCACCCTGATCGAACTGCTCGTCGTGATCGCGATTATCGCCATCCTCGCCGCGATCCTTTTCCCTGTCTTCGCTCAGGCAAGAGAGAAAGCGCGACAAACCGCCTGTCTGTCAAACCAAAAGCAGATCGGTACATCAATCTTAATGTACACACAAGACTACGATGAATGTTACCCCGTTGGTAACTATACCTTCGGTGCGCAATCCTCCTGGGCACAGTTATCCTGGGTTGGACATATTCAAGCGTATGCGAAAAACCTTGACATTTTCTTATGTCCAAGCGCGCCAAAATCGGACCTTGGGAGCTGTACCGATGCTAACGTGCTGCCTGGACCCGGCGGAGTTAATCCGGTGTTCTGCGCAAACGGAACCGCACCCCTTGGCAATGCTGTGGCCCCGGCAATTAAGATCCCGTTTCGAAACCTTGGTGCGAATGAGTGGGTTTTTTACCGGATCCCGGCCCCCTACAGCGGAACCAACCAGCCGCAATCGGTCTCTATTGGAGAAGTCGGACGCCCGGCGGCACTGCCGTTGGTAACGGATGCCACTTATATTTTGTTTCCAGACCCCGATCGAATTCAGGTGGCAAGCCATCAAGGAGTCAGTTGGTTTAGCTACTCTCCTGCCGATACGACCAATCCCAAAAATGCCCGACACGCTGGTGGATTTAATATTGTGTATGGTGATGGTCACTCAAAGTGGTCCGCACAAGCAGCTATCGGTTTAGACCCGAACCGAGCGGCATTGAACAAGGAACGTAGATTTCTATTGCCGGTAACTCCTGTTGAGACAGTCCGACCAAATGGCATTACATATCCTGCTGATGAGCGTCTGCAGTAATCAGATGCCGAAGACACACTAAGTCCCCGCATATACGAGTGTTTTCCGTATCCCAGCAAGGCGCGAGTCCCTCGACGTTAAAACCCCAAGGTGAATGCCTTGGGGTTTCGTACTTCAGTTGTGGTTTCTAGGGAACATCAAGACAAATCAGACCTACGTATCGTCAGTTTGCCTAAACCTTTCCTCCTCCAGAAAGAACCGCCGCTCGACGAACCCCTTCTCGCTGACCACCACGCCCTCGGACTCTAATAGCTGCTGCTGCAGCGCCTTTAGGTGGGGGGACCGTCGCGCGATCCGCAGGTAGCCGTCGGAGCCGACCACCCGCTGCCAGGGAACATCGTCGGGGCACGCGCCCAGCGCCCAGCCGACCGTCCGCGCGGCTGCCCCGACCGCCGCGCCGACCTCGCCGTAGGAGGTGACTCGGCCCGGTGGGAGGGTGCGGACGTAGTCGAAAATGAGGGCAAACTCGCGGTTCACCGGTTCGTCACTCACGCTGTCGGTTCAACCCCCTGCCCCTTCATCAAGCAGGAACTGCAGGATCGCCACATCAATGTCCTGACCGAACTTACGACCTACCCGTCGCAGCGTGCCCACATCGGTGAAGCCATAGCGGCGATGCAGACGAAGCGATGGCACGTTGTCCGCGCTGACTAGGCCGATCAGGCAGACGAAGTTCCGGCGCGCCGCCTCTGTGATTAGGGCGGAAAGCAGCGCGCCACCGATGCCGACGCCGTGCCAGTCCCCATGGACATAAACACTGGTCTCGGTGGTGCGGGTATAACCGGAGCGCGCGATGTAAGAAGAGAGTGTCGCATAGCCCACCACGACTCCATCCTCGACGGTCTCAGCGACCAGGCAGGGGTAGGGGCTGCCGTCGTGGGCTTCCATCCAGAGGTCCTGCTCGGCGGCGGTGCGGCCCTCGGTGTCCATGGTCGCCGTGGTAGTCTGCGCGGCGTGGTTGTAGATCTGCCGCAGAGCCGGGGAATCGGTGGACTTTGAAAGGCGCACTACGACGTGGCTCATGGGGTCAGGCCCTTCCCGAAGCAGCGGCTGCGAGGGTGATGGAGGTAATAGCCGTAGTTCGGGATCGGGGTGTAACCCGCGCTCTGATACAACGCGATGGCCTCCGGCTGCTCGGTTCCGGTCTCCAGCCAGAGCATGGTGTACCCGAAGTGTTGCGCGGCGCGTTCGATCTCTGTCAGCAGACGTCGGGCCAGGCCGCGCCCCCTTGCTTCCGGGCGGACATACATCCGCTTCACTTCGCCGATGCCCGAGGAGAGGGGGCGAAGCGCCGCGCACCCGACCGCGACCTCGCCAAGCCACGCGACAAGAAACAAGCTGCCTGGCTGCTCGACATCCGAGGGAGCGAAATCGCCCGCGCCGCCGTCCTCGTCGTTGTAGCGGGCCGCAAGGTCGGCTGTCAGCGCGGCGATCAGCGCGGCGGCTTCGGTGCTGCGAACACTCGCCGCGGCCACGACGATCTCCCCGTCTGTCCGGACCGCCGCGCTCAACGCATCTCCTGCCCGCCGGTGACGTTGATCGCCTGGCCGGTCATATAGGCGGCGTCCTCCGAGCAGAGAAAGACGACCACGCCGCAGACGTCGGCGTAGGTCGCGCCGCGACCCAGCGGCACCTGGGACTCATACTTGGCGCGGACCTGTTCCGGGGTCAGACCCTGGGTCTGGGCGTATTGATCGAACAGCGAGTTCTGCCACAGGGTCCCGTCCAGCAGGTTGCCGGGGCAGATCGCATTGGCGCGCACCCCGTACGGCGCGAGATCCAGCGCGATACTCTGCGTCAGTCCGATCCCGCCGAACTTGCTGGCGGCGTACGCCCCGTTTCGGAAACTGCCCTTCTTGCCGGACTTGGAGTTGATCTGCACGATGGAGCCGGACCTCTGGTCCCGCATGACCCGCGCCGCCGCCTGGGCGCACAGGAAGTAGCCGGTCAGGTTCACCTCCAGCACCCGCCGCCAATCCTCCGGGTCCATTTCGGTGACATCGCCCGCTTTCAGGATACCGGCATTCGCGACCAGGATATCCAGCCTGCCGAAGGCCGCCGCCGCCTCTTCGACCATGACCGCGCACCCGTCAGCGTCGGTGACATCCACCATTTTGCCGATGGCACGACGCCCTGTCTCGTTTACGATCACGGACGCCGCCGCTTCCGCCTTTTCCGCGTTGACATCGGCGATCAGGACGCTGCATCCCTCGACCGCCAGCCGCCGCGCGATCGCCTCGCCCAGTCCCTGTCCCGCGCCGGTCACGATGGCGCTTTTGCCCTCCAGACGCATCCTAGCTCCCTTCGGTCGTCGAGCGGCCCGACATCAGTTCCGCCTCCGCCTCGGCTGTCCACAACTGCCCGTTTTTGAGTTTCGCGTACACAGCAGGCCGCACGGTTTCGAGATCGGTCAGCGCGGTCAGCGGCAGGTCCTCGATCTGGGGAAAGATCACGGTTTTGCCAGGGAATCGCCCGTTCTTGACCGCGTCCAGCCCATCACGGAAGGCGTGAAGGCCGCCGATCGCGGCAAGCGACGCCCCGGTCTCTAGCTGACGCGCCTCCAGCAGATCGCGAGTCCGGGTCATATCAGCAAGTGTGGAGCCGGTCGTGCCGACGATGCGGACATTCCGGGTCGCGACCTCCCAGATCGGGAGCCGTGCCATGGTTCCGCGAGCCACCCCGGCGAAAACGTTCAGCACGCCGTTCTCCGCCAGAAGGGGAAAGCCCTGCTCGATCGCCTCAAGGGAGGGCACGTTGACGACAATATCGTCGAACCCGTTCGGGGCAAGCGCGGTGAAATCCGGGTCCCCTTCGCGGACATTGAAAAGAAGCAGTTCGACGCCGCGATCCCTGGCGAGCGCCCCGAACCGGGAGCGCAGCGCATCGAGCCGGTTATCGCGCCGATCCGTTCCGACGATCCGTTTGGGAGGGTGGGGAAGCTGCAATGCGCGCTGAACATGCATCTGCCCCATCGGTCCCGCCGCCCCGACAAACCAGGTCGTCCCGCCGCCCCGCAGTTCGCCCCGCGTGTTGGACTTTGGGCCGACATAGCGGTGCCCGTCGTAGTGAATCCGGCCTACATCCACTGCGACCAATCGCTCCAGCGGGGCGGCAAAGCGCAGATGGACCGTGGTGTTCTTCGCCAGAGTCGCGCAGGCAGCCTCAAACGCATCAGCGGTCGGAGCCGACTCGAACACAAGCTTCTCCGATGCCGACCCGGCGCCGTCGCTCCAGCGGTAGGCGGCCTCGACGCAGGCCCAGGGTTCCACCAGAGCCGCTTCGGCGTATCCGGTGGTATCGTCAATCGCCAGGAGATAGCAGCCCTCGTCACCCTCGATCACCTCGGCTCCGATCAGGCCATACTGGCTCATTCCGCCGGGAAGCGCATACCCGTAGGCCAGCCCCACCCCCCCGTAAAAGATGTCCGCTTGCACGATAAAGCGCTGACCGGGCAGAAACCGGTCCCGATAATTCTCTCCCGCCTCCACCACGGTCAGAGCGACCTCGTGCCCCATGACGACCGGGTCCGTCTGCAGGTCCCTGCCTGCAAGCCGGGGATGTTCGCCGCCCAGGTTGATGATCTTGATGTCCGAGTAGCAGATACCGCAGGCATCGTGCCGGACCAGTATCTCGGTCGGTCCGGGGGTCGGCATCGGCAGCGATTCCGGCTTCCCGGCCATCCCCACACTCTCCAGTCCGGCACCGTAGAGATGCCAGCGCTGATAGGCGTTTGGGAGCCGTCCTGCCGCACGGGGTTGAATCCGCGGTCTGTTTTCGTTTTCTTTCGGTGTCACGCGATTTCTTTCGCCGCCCAGCGACACAACTCCTTCCCGGCAAAAACACGGAACTCACCGCGATGGGCGAGCCTCCAAATAACCGTGAAAAACCCCTGCTTCGCCACATGGATCTCCGTCTCCGTCCTCTTGCTCACTGCCTCAGCCGCCTGCGCCGACGATGCGACGAAGAACCTGCCCGCCCCGCCCCGCTACACGCAAGAAGGGCGGCCTGCGGACCCTGTTCCACCCGCGACCGGTGGAATTCAGCTTACCCCGCCTCCGACCGGCGCTGCGGGACAGATGCAGGTCGGTTCTCCCGGCGTCTCCGATCCGAAGTATGGCGGCGTTCTCTACGAGAAGAACCGCGTCAAACGGACCGTCCCGCTGGATGCCTCCGGCGGCCCGAGCGGGCGCTGGGACGTTCTTTACCGCTTCGTGGATGGTGTCTCCGGGGAGACGGCGGGGGGCGCCGGTACCAAGACGGTCTACTGTGACTGGGACGACCAGTATCTGTATCTTGCCATGGAGACACCGTCCCCGACCGAGGTGCGCTTCGACATTGACGGCACGGACGATGGCTGGCTGCGCGGGGCGGACAACCTGATGGTTCAAATCTCGCCGCCCGCTGGCAGCGGTGCGCCGACCGTGCTCCTGCAGCGATTCGATACGACGCAGAACAAGGACCGCCCGGTTTACGCTGAATCCAGCATCCCGCCCGGTGAGGTGAGAGCCAGCGCCGCACAGACGGCGCGCGGCACCTACGCGGTCCTCCTCGCGATCCCCAGCACGGAACGGATCGGGCTGACGCGAAAGGCCGGGGCCGCCTTCGGACTTCGCGTGGACACCGGCCTGATGCCCGCGCAGACCGGACCGATAGACTTTCTGTCCGTGCGTCCTATGCTGCGGCTGAATCTGGTGGATGCGGTAGCCGCCCAGAGCGAGAACGGACTCTCGCTCAAAGTCGGGATCGCCAACGCTCGGAAGAACGTGCCAGGGGAGGAGATCAAGATTTCGCTTGAGGCAAAGAACGAGAGCAAGGAGCCGCTTCGGCTGGCGCGGCTTTTTCTGCGCGGCTCGCTTGGCTCGCAAAACCTGCTGGATGCCTCGACCTTTACCGGTGTCATTCTCGCGCCCGGTCAGAGGCTGCGGCGCGATCTTCGCTCGGCGGTGTCCCCATCCGCGGAGACCGGGACGTATGTTGTGGCAGGCGGGGCGGAATGGGAAGACGGGACCGCGATCGCGTCGCTCGCTGCCTTCGACCGATTGGAACCCTACGCCCTCGAACTCAAACTGGATGAGAAGCCGGTGCAGCCCGGCACCATCGTCCGAAAAAATAAAAAAGGGGAGAAACAGGGACCCGATGGCGAGGTGCGAACGGCGGTCGTCGCGGTCCTGAGCCGGGTCGCCGCCAAAGAAACCGCGAGCGTCCGGATCCGTCTGCCGGAAAGCTGGACCCTGGAATCGGGAGACTCCGACCGTACGGTCCGCTTCACCTACGGGGGAGACCTCCGTCCACTGTTTTTTAAGATCGTCGTACCCCGCAAAGCCGCACCGGGAAGCTATCCGATCCTGGTGACGCTGGAGGTCGCCGGGAAGACCTATACCGCCTCCCGGACCCTCTCCATCCTCGGCGATAGCGGGACCCCCGAAAAATCGCCCTCCCAGGAGTAGCGCTCGTGGGGACCTGGCAGCCGCCACGACTGGCAGTATCGCTTCATCGTCTCGCGGGTGGCCTGCTGGACCTGGTCTATCCACCGCGCTGCCTGGTTTGTGAGCGTTATGATTCGCCGCCGCTGTGCGAAACGTGTTCTGCCGCCTTCACCGCTCTCCCGGAACCCGTTTGCGACGCTTGCGGCCGCCCGATCGAGCCAGACCAGACCGGACCCTGCCGCACCTGCGAGGCGCACCACGAAGCGACGGGTTCGCCGTTCGCGTTCGAGGCGGCACGCGCGGCGGGTATCTTCGAGGGGCCACTGCGACTTGCGCTGCACCGATTGAAGTACCATCAGGGTGAAAGCCTTGGAGAGTCCCTCGGCAGCTACCTGGCGAACCGCCTGGTGGTGGATCGGCTGTTCGGTTCGGAGCGATTGACCGGTCTTGATTGGGTGGCGGCGGTACCCATGCACCCCCGAAAAGAGCGAAGCCGGGGTTTCAATCAGGCGCGGCTGCTCGCGGCTCCGGTCGCGGAGATGCTGGGGCTGCCGCTGCTGCCTTCCCCGGCGCTGCGCCGTATCCGCTCCCGCCCCGCACAGGTCGGGCTTTCCGCGGATCTGCGGCGACGCAACCTCCGGGAAGCGTTTCAAGCAACGGACCGCTCGAACGCGCCCATCGCGGGGCGGGGCGTCCTGCTGATTGATGATGTTTTCACAACCGGCGCGACCGTGGAGGCCTGCGCTGCCGCCCTCCGGGAAGCGGGTACCTCTCGCGTCCTGGTCGCGACACTGGCGGGAGGCGGGTAAGATGTAAGCACGATGACCACGATAACTGAGATGATTACGAAGACACCCCCCGGCGCCGCGCCGGTCTCACGCCGTCCGCTACTCGCCCTGCTGACCGTGCTTCTGCTTTCCGGCCTGATCGGACTGGGCGGCTGCTCCAGCAGCGCTCCGTCGGTCGCCCTCAGCGACATGACGGAGATCACGGTGGATGCTTTGACGGACCTTGTTCTCGGTCCGCCCGAAGATCCCACGCGCACCACCCCCACCGATCCGCCCCTGTTGCGAAAAGGCAAGAATGACCGGGTGGTTGTCGCGGCGGATACGGCGGCCTTCGCAGCGATCTCCCGGGGTGCGATCCCGGAGAACGCGCTGAAGAGCGCCCGCAAAGACGTAGTGCGGAGCCTGGATCGTCGTCTGAACAAAAAGGGGTTCGCGGCGGTCGAGTCCACGGAGTTTCCGCCCGCCCGGCCCACGGACGGCAGGACCCTTGTCGCCACGCTCACGCCCGTCCTTGAGGGGGCCGGTTCGCCGCAAGACAGGGCCATGGGCCGGGACCGTCAACTGGTCTTGATCCGTCTGACGATCACCGATCCGGCGACGGGCGAGACGCTCAAGCAGCGCGATTACTACTCCGGGAAAGATGTGATCCGCCCTAACGCCACCCCGACCCCGTATGGCCAGCAGCGCTAACTAGTGTCCCGGCTTTTAGGCCAGGAATCGTATCATCACCTCGCTGGCGAGGAACAGGCCGCGCTGGGTCAGCGAAAGACGATCACTGGACTGCTCCAGCAGTCCCGCCTGGCGCAGGTCAGCGATCTGAGGGGCATAACGGTCTTCCGCCCGCACTCCGAACCGTCGCTCGAAGGCGAGCAGATCTATCCCCTCAGCAAGACGAAGACCGACCATCATTGTTTCACCCATCGCTTCTTCAGGGGTCAGTGCCTCCCGCTCCACGGTTGCCGTGCCGTGCTCGGCGACCGTATCCGCATAGCGCCCCGGCAGCCGCTCATTCATGGAACGAATCCCGCCGCGATACGAGGCCGCGCCCGCGCCGAAGCCAAAGTAATCCTCATTGCGCCAGTAGATCTGGTTATGTCGGCTTTCAAAACCGGGCAGGGCGTAATTGCTCACCTCATACCGATGGTAACCCGCCGCCGCCGCCCGCTCGAGGGCGTGCCCAAACATCGCCGCCTCGGTCTTTTCGGAGGGAAGGGACAGTTTGCCGCGCTCGCGCCTGGCCCAAAAAGCGGTCCCTTCCTCGACGATCAGGCCATACATCGAGAGGTGCGGTACCACAAGGGCAAAGGCAGCCTCCAGAGACCGGTCCCAGTCGGCAAGGGTCTGCCGGGGCAGGCCAAACATCAGGTCAATGCTCAGGTTATCGAACCCGGCCTGTTTTGCCAGTGCGACCGCCTGCCGGGCATCCTCCGCGTTGTGGACGCGGTCAATGGTCTTAAGCAGACGGTCATCGAACGTCTGCACCCCAAACGAGATCCGATTGAAGCCGCTGCCGCGGAGACAGGAAAGATACGCCAGCGTAGCGTCGGATGGATTCGCCTCCAGCGAGATTTCCGCCTCCGGGTCAACGGCGAAGCTGCGGCGAACGGTGTCCAGAACGCGCGCCAGATCTCCAGCGGCAAGTGTCGTCGGGGTGCCGCCGCCGAAGAATACCGTTGCGACCCGCGTCCGGGCTTCGCTTCGCCCTTCGATCTCCCGGCAAAGCGCGTCCACATAGCGCGCTTTGGTTGCATCCCGGTAGCCGGAATAGGCGTTGAAATCGCAGTAGCCGCACTTCTTGACGCAGAACGGGATGTGAACGTAAACACCGACGGTTGGTTGTGTCATGGGTAGCTAAAGCCTGGTCCGAACGCGTCTCAGCAAGGGGCAACAATCGCCGAGGCCCAGGATAAGGTACCACGCAGAGAAAGATCGGGTTCCGAGCCGCGAGAGCGGGCACTTCCCCGTCTGCCTGTTCTCCCGGAGTCGACGCCGGCGAAAAAATGCCTCCGTACCGGAACACCGATACGGAGGCATCCTGCTGCCAGATATGGACTCGTTGCCGACTGCCGGCTACATACTTGCGAGCAGCTCGGTTTTCTTTTTATCGAATTCCGCCTGCGTGATCGCGCCGCCCCGCAACAATTCGTGAAGCCCCGCGATTTTATCCACGACATCGCTGACGGAACTGCTGCCGTTCGTGACCGGGGGATCGGCTGGTGCGGCGGTTGCCGTCGCCCCCCCGGCGGGAGCCGTGGTGGTCTTCGTTACCGTGGCGTCCGGCTTTACCTTTGTGCGCTTGAGGTTCAGGTGCAGCGTCCGCGAGAAGGCGTCTCGCAGAGAAGTCAGGGTCGGCTCATCTCCCTTACGCGCCTGCTTGAAGTAGCCCTTCAGCGCATCGCCCGCTGCCCATGCGACCGCACCGACAATTGGGGCCTGCACCAGCACGCCGAAAAAATAGCCGCCGGGAATCAACTTGGCAAGACGGGATGCGCCAAAAGCCGCCCCCAATACGGTGCCCGTGGTGGTGGCGATCGCCCAGCCCATCTGCCGCGCCTTCTTGTTCGATACGATCACCTGATAGACCCCGGCAAGCTCCGTGGTCAGTTTGGTGAAGGTGGCGGTCACTGCGACCACATCCAGGCCAAACGGCAAAATGTTCGATGCGGTCGAAATTACCGTGTAGCGGGCGATAATGAGGTTCGCCTTGCGGTCCAGTTCGTCCCAGTCCGGCTCCATAAACTCCATTCCGTTTTCGCTCCTGAAGCGGGGCATCGGCGACTCTTCGGACTCCCGCTTGGCGCGCTTCCCGGGCTCGCTTTTGTCATCACGGCCCTTCATCGCGTCCGCGATCTTTCCCTCGACCGTGTTGCTGAGGGTCTTGAGCAGGTAGGGGATGTTGTCGGGTTCCATAAAATATCTCTCTCAGATCGTGAATCGTCTATCCTGATGAACAATACGCTAGATTATAGCGTAGCGTTCGCGATCGCCCCCGCGAAACCCTGCATCGGATTGCGGATACAATCGAGTTTGACATGTTATTCTCTTCGCTCGAGGGTGACCCCGTGTTCGACCGGATCGCGCCGACCCGGCGGCCAAACGAACGACGCGTGATGGTTCAGAGATGGCGAGATCTGCTTTTCGTTCACTGGCCCGTTCCGCCGGGCTTACTGCAGCCGTTGCTTCCCCCCGGCCTGATCCTGGATACCTTCGAGGGCAGCGCATATCTGGCCCTGGTGCCGTTCACCATGGAGGGGGTGCGCCCGGTCTGGGCACCGCCCGTGCCGTGGCTTTCCAACTTCCCGGAGTGTAATGTGCGCACCTACGTGCATCGCGGGGGAGCCAGTCCCGGCGTCTGGTTCTTCAGTCTGGATGCCGCCAACCCCGTCGCGGTCGCCATCGCGCGAAGCATCTGGAAGCTGCCCTATTTTGTCGCCCGGATGTCGGTGCGCCGCCAAGACAGCGGGGCAGCGCACTATGTGACCAAGCGCCAGTTTCCCGCCCCGCTTCCGGCAGCCTCGGAGTTCGAGTGGGAGCCGACGGGACCGATCGCCCCAGCCATTCCCGGAACGCTGGAGCATTTTCTGGTCGAGCGCTACATCCTGTACGCGCACGCCTACGGGCGGCTATGGCGCGGGCGCGTTCACCACGCTCCATATCCCCTCCAAACCGCCCGCCTGGGGCGGCTCGAGGATAGCTCTCTCGCCGCCGCGGGCATTGTCCTGCCGGAATCGGTGGCCGCACACTCTCCCCTCGTTCACTATGCCTCAGGGGTGGACGTGGATGTTTTCCCACTCCGCCCGCTGTCGTAGGTCGCCTGATGGGAGGGGAGCG
>JACMJB010000393.1 GCA_014380815.1 Armatimonadota bacterium | reverse complement strand
TTCGTGCCCGTCTGCGGATCCCAAACCGCGACACGCGGCGGCAGGGGTGCCGCCGTCGCCGGTGCCGTGTAAACGAGACTGGTCAGGGCGACCAGCAGGGCTGCAAGGCAAGCCCGAAGAAAACTGCGTGCGCGTTCGCACAGAAAGGGGAGACAGCGATCAGTCATTGTCCGTCACAGTCCACATGCCTAGGGGGTCCGTGTTGTTACCGGTCCCCATGGTTTGCGTAGGGCGCATCCATTTCGTATGACCGTCGCAGAATAGGTAATTCCAGCCCTCGGAATGCAGCGTCGTCCCCGGCTTGCCCTCATCCTGGGCGCTTCCTTCTCCTGTTTTTTGGAAGGGGCGATCCACGGTACCGGCGCTGTAGTTGCCGAAAAAGTTCAGGCGGAATGGCTTCTCAACGAGCAGGAACGTTCCTGCGGGGGCGGTCACCTCGCTGATGGGGCGCGGCGCGGCGTACCTATCCGTCGTTCCTGAAATAGTTTGATTGGGGCTGGTCGCAACGCCCCGGCCCTTTGAGCGGGCCATCGCGTAGGTGCGAGTGTCGTCCCCTGTGACCCCGGCACCGCTGGTCCGAACCTGGACATCGCTGGGGCATCGAAAAATCGCCACCGACTTCCCCCCGACTTTCAACCCGACATAGGGTTCTATGGCTTTATCCCACGAGTTAATTGCATAAGCGGTATTTTGAATCTCCGAGATTGGATACGTCTCCTCGTAGTCTTGGGCGTAGGAGCCAAAAGCGAGACCAAGCTGCTTGAGGTTGGACAGGCAGGCGGTCTGACGGGCCTTCTCGCGGGCCTGAGCGAAGACCGGAAATAGGATCGCGGCAAGAATTGCAATAATTGCGATTACTACAAGCAGTTCGATCAGGGTAAACCCTGAGGTGATCCGCGTAAACACGCGGCGCGGATTGGGGAAGAGGATACTCGGCTGCGAGGCGGGTTCAATACGTTTTGAATTCATGAATAGGCACCTTCCTGGGTTTCCTAGGTTTCCTGGATTTTAAAGGGAACGATAAGGTCTGTTCTGCGACCCTGCAGGCCGGGGAACGCTTGGCGCGGCCCCGACAGCACGGGAATCTGTGATTCGGTTTAGAGGGATACTTCCTGGTTTCTGGTCCTTTCCGATCCAAAGCCTGAGCGAGAAACCGCAGTGCGCGGCGGTGCGCAGGAACTGCGCCTCAGGAGAGTGGGGGTCACGGAGATCAGTGTCGTAACGGGCGGGATCTTCATCGTGAGAAGCTCCAGCGCATGGCGGACCTGAGCCGAGATATGGGAATCTATCGTGTCCAGCGCCGGATGGGCGAGCGCGCCATTGGAAATGGCGTCATACCCGATAATAGACACATCGCCGGGAACCCTGACCTCCGCCGCTCGAAAGGCGCTCAGCCACTCCACTGCCTCCGCGTCCGTCCAGGCCGCAAACGCGGTTGGCGCGTCCTTTTCGGCGAAAATCTGCCGGGCGATGGATGGGTCAGAAACCCAGGCGTCTAAATCTCCTTTGCCAAAGATCGGCAGACATTCCAGGTCCAGACCAGCGGCTTTCAGGGCACGGCAGTGACCCTGAAAGCGACGGGAGCGCCGCAGATCCTCTCTGGCAACATCCCGGTGAAGATAACCGATCCGCCGGTGACCCAAATCGAGCAGATACTGCGCCGCGAGCGCACCGCCGTGCTCCTGATCCCCCCCAACACAAAGCAGATCGGCAGCGACATCCACAGGGGGCATTCCCACCACCACCACCCGGTGACCCCGCGCCTGAACCGCGTGCGCGACCGGGGCAAGGCCGTGCGAAAAGAGGAGATAACCAACCGGAGAGAGGGCTTCCAGGGTCAGGGCATCCGGGATGTCCGGCGCATGGTTCGCATAGTGGCAGATCACGCGAAGCCCCCGTTCGGCGGCCTGCCCTGTAAGCGCGTCAACGCAGTGACGGAAAAACGGGTTCGACGCGAGAGCCAGTACGGCGATCGTCTCCGATCTGGTGGTGCTGGAGGCGGATTCGACGTTTGGGTGGTTGTTGGCGACAAAGGTCCCACTTCCCACCTGACGAACGATGATGCCGTCCCGGCGCAGATCATCAAGGGACCGGAGCACGGTCCGGTCCGAAACGCTGTATCGGCGCATTAGCTCGTTTTGAGAAGGAAACCGGTCCCCCGGCGCAAGCGAGGAGGCAAGCGCTCGCAGCGCGCTTGTTAGCTCCTGATGCTTGGCGGGTTTGCGGATGACAGCAGTCGGCGTCGACATGGGCACGGAACTCCCTCCGGTCAATGCAATAGCCTTAAGGTATTGCAATAACTTATGCATCAGGTTAGCGCAGGTTAATGCCTTTTGTCAAGCCTTCCCCCAACTTTTTAGCGCACCGCCCCTCTGCTGTCCCGCTCCGCAGCGGCTTTCACGGTCGAATACCCTTCAGATCTGAATTTAGTGTAAGAGTGTCACCAGGCGGTGTCAAACACGCGCGAACCGGGTAAACCGTGTTTGTAAACATCTGTTTGCATTTTGAAGGAGATAAAAGAATGGCAGCAGCAAAGACAGAGGAAAATGGCACGGCAGCAACGGGCGGTATCGAGGCCCTGCGGCGCAGCGGCATGATGGCACACCTTCTGGACAGTCTCGAAAAGGGGCAGGACATCGGTCACTACGGGCGTCTGGTGTTCGCGATGATCGCCCGGCACTTCCTGCCCGAGGATGAGCTGATCGAGACTCTCCAGCAGGACAAGGATTTTTCGGAGGATCAGGCCCGGCTCTTGGTGCATCAGGTCAAGGACAAAGATTACAATCCGCCGAAGCGCGAGAAGATCCTGGATTTCCAGGCGCAGCAGGACTTCCCGATCATCCAGAACCCGGAGGACCCGGACGACGGCAATGTGTACCGTGACCTTGAGTTTCCGGAGAGTGTCTACGCGCACATTTCGGAGTATTACGAGCACAAAACGGCGGCGCAGGAGGGGTAGGCTACAGCCTTATCTGCGTCAGACCCTCACCCCCTGTCGCTACCGCTCCTTTCCCCCTCTCCCGCAAGCGGGCAGAGGAGGATAATATTTGCCTTTATGCACAGGCTGAGTGCTCGTTACAGAACTCTCTGAATCCCCCTATTTTTCGGATGTGGACTTTGTGGTGCCAGTCCCTTTGCACCCCGATAAACAACGAGAACGCGGCTACAACCAAGCCGCGATGCTGGGCACGGGCATTGCCCATACATTGGGGACTACCTACCACAAAGACTTATTGCTGCGCCGGGAGGCCACGACCACCCAAACCAAAAAGTCGCGGATGGAACGCTTTGACAATGTGTCATCTGCATTCGTAGTTCCCCGCCC
>JACMJB010000392.1 GCA_014380815.1 Armatimonadota bacterium | reverse complement strand
TGGCAGCACCTGCGCAAACAGTGCGGGAGCTGTCTCCGGCGTGACGACACGATTTCCCGCCTGCGCGACGATCCGCGACATCTCCTGGATAAACGACTCGAAGTTCGCGCCGGGAGAGATTAGCGTGAGAAACGAAGTGGGTGTGGCGCCCGTATTCCGCCACGCATGGGGCACGCCGCGCGGAGCGAAGATGCAGTCGCCGGGACCCGCCTCGATGGTCTGGTTGCCAACCATCAGGGTAAGTCGCCCCTGGAGGAGATAAAACGCCTCGTCTTCACAGTGATGAATGTGTGGTGGCACCCCGCCCTGAGGGTCCGCCTCGCCCACCACCAGGAGGATCGTGCCATTTGTCTCCTCCGAGGAGATAAGGGCAGTGCCCCGGTGGTCTCCAAGCTCCAGAAGCGGACCGGTCACAATGGGGGAGCCTGATCTTACCGCCGCGCCGGAGGGCGAAAGCAGCTCTCGGTTATGGTTCGACATCAGCGTTTCCAGCAATGCCAGGGCTGATTTGCCGGGTTTCTCCAAAATGCCGCGCGCGGCATTCACCGACTCGCAGTACGCTTCGTAGGTTGCGGAGTTGGTGATGCGCAGAAGGCGGCTTTTCCTGCCCCCGATATTTACCAGCGACTGACGAACGCCCCGCGGAAGGTAGAGCGCCGTTCCCGTGTGCAGATCGAATACCTCGCCGCCGCGCTGAACACGGAACGGTCCATCGAGACTGTAAAGCAGAATATCTTCGTTGTGATGGACCTGAAGCGGGGTACCTGCTTCCGGTCCAAACGCCTCCTCAAAGACCGCGAACGCGCCGCCGGTCTCCCTGGTGCTCAGGAGGCAAGCGCCGGTGATACCGCCGCCGAGAAAGTGATACGGATGCCCCTGACCTGTGCAGACCACGAGGGGCTCGCAGCGGTCGGGATTGGAAAGAAAGTCATTGTTCATTGGGAATTCTCCTTATCGCCGATTCAGGCCGCGCACCTTCGCTGCCGAAGACGCGTGCCTGCTGCGCTGAGCAAGCCGAACCCGATCAGGGCGAAGGTGCCGGGTTCCGGTGCCGCAGCATTGACCGCCTGCGGTTCTGCGTAAACGAAATCATCAGTGACCACCAGATCGGTGGCAGAGGCGCCGCCAGCCAGATTTTCGGCGGCCCCTGGTGTTACCACACCGTTGTTGAAATTGAACAGATTGTCGTTGCCAAGTGTCAGGGTGACATTGGTCACCAGCGGACTGTCGAAGAGAACGCCAAGAAACGATGCCTGCCCATTGCCGCCCACGGGAACGAAAAACGAACCGAGGCTGGTGGCGCCGTTGAAGTACTCGATCCTGCTGGTGTTCGCCAGCTCTACATCCAGAAAGATCGCCCCGAACCCGCGTGTCGCCGCGCCAGTCAGAGTGCCCGCAAGCGTGAAGTTCTGCTCGATTTCGTTGCCGTTGAATGCCGCGAACGTTTTGGTCGGCGTGAAAGCGGGGAAGCTTGCCGCGCCGCCGGAGGGGCTGACACTGGCGAAGCCGTCACTCGCGAGGCCGTAAACCTCGGAATATAAGGCGCCTCGCCCCAGGAACCGGTCCACCGCCATGCCAATCGTGGTGCTGTTGATCGGGGTGTCGGGTCCGGTGGCGGGGACTGGAACTCCGTCCCAGTTGATGCGACGGGAGCCGGTCGCCCTCGGTCCGCCGCCGCCGCCGTTATCCACGCCGCCGATCGCGGTCTGAAAGGCGCTGAACTGGGCGGTCGCTTCTGTTGTCCCCGCCCCGCTGAAGACGGTCTGTGCGGAGGCGGAGGTGATAGTCAGGGCCGCGAGGGCGGCGGAAGCCACAGCGATCTCGAAGAACCGTTGCAGGGGAATCGAATGGGATCGGTGCGGGGAAATGGTCTGGGCACGCATGGAAGTCATTCCTTTCGCCGAGTAAAAGACGCTCGAATCGTTGATCTGAATTTGCGTCTCTCAGCGAACACCAGGATAGCGGGAGGAAATCGGCCTCGCCCCTGCTAACGGTCCGGACCTGCGTCGGTAAAAGGTCAGGAGCAGAACCAGACTTTAGTCTGGTCGGCAGACCCGCTGCATCATTCGGAAGGCAAGTAGCGCCTGCGCGGTTTCCGCGACAATCCGAATCCAATTTGTCTCCATCAAATGGTGCAGAAGCGCGATGTCTTTGTGCGTTTCAAGCTGGAGCTGCATCGGAATCTGAATCAGAATTGACGAGGCCCAGTCTACCAGAAGCCAGAGGAAAGACACGGTAACCAGACCCCTTGGGACGGAAGCGGGGCGAAACCAGAACAGTAACAGGTTCAAAATGGTCAGGAGAACAAAGGGCAGAACACTAACAAAGACGATGCGCTGACCGATGAGCACGTGATAGGCGGGGAATTCGTCAGCGCCGACGGCCTCCCAGCTTGGATAGAAGGCGAAATAATCCATCAGCGCCGTACCGTAGCTGTAAAACGTGACCGCAAAGAACGACAGTGCGAGAAAAAGCCGAACCGACTGCGAAGACGCAGATCGAGGAACAGATGGAAAATCAAACATAGCATGGTCCCCTGAGTGATGATTTCAGGGTAACCGCGTGGTCGGCGTACCACAACCGTCAAAAGACCGGCATAAGCCGGAAAAAAGTATGGCCCGCCCACCAGACGTTCAGGGGCGGGAGGATGGCGGTGGGTCCACCTGGACCAGACCATGCTGGATGGCGTGCAGGGTCGCCTGGGTGCGATCCGCGACATCCAGCTTGGCGAGGATGGCGCTGACATAGCCTTTGATGGTGCCGACACTTAAAAACAAGCGGGCGGCGATCTCTTTGTTGCTGCAGCCCGTCGCGACTAGAATCAGCACGTCCCGTTCCCGCTCCGTCAGCGTGGCAAGCGGCGAGGACCCACTGGCGCTGCCGGCCCCCACCTGACGCATGAGGTGCTGCTGCGCTTCCGGATGGAGGGTCGGTTTACCCTCGGCGGCGGCCCGGATCGCGCGAAGCAGGTCGCTCCGAACAACGTCCTTGAGCAGATAGCCCGTGACCCCGGCCTGAATCGCATCGCGCACTCGGGTATCATCCGCGAAGCTGGTCAGGATCAAAATACGCGCAGGATTGCGCTCGTCCCGCAGCGTGCGCGCCACGGCGACCCCATCCATTTCGGGCAGGATCAGGTCCAGAAGGAGGACATCGGGCTGCAGGCGGCGGGCAAACTGCAGCGCCTCCGGTCCGCTTGCCGCCTCGCCGACCACCTCGATCTCTCCTGCAGCCTCCGTGAGAAACAGCCTCAGTCCCTCACGCACCATCGCATGATCGTCCACAATCAGAACACGGATCATGGTCCGTCCTCGCTTCTGCCAGGCTCAGGCAACGATAGGATGACGGAGACCCTCACGCCAGTACCAGGAACGCTCTCGATCTCAAACTCCGCCCCGGCCTCCGCAGCGCGCATCCGCATGGTCCGCAGACCCATGCCGCTGCCATCAGCGGCGTCCGAGGCCCGCTTCGCGGCCACGAAGCCGACCCCGTCATCTTCGACGATCAGATGGACCAGGGGACCCTCGCTGGTCAGCCGGACCTGGATTCGCCGGGCGTGGGCATGGCGTAGGGCGTTCGCGACCGCCTCGGAGGCGATCCGAAGCAGGGCCTCCTCTTTCTCGAGGGGCAGTATCCCTTCCGGATAACGATCCGCCTCCAGTGTCACGATAGGTCCCTCGCGATCCGGCGCGGCAAGATCGCCGATGCTCGCCTGGAGGGCGGCCCCAAGCCCCTGGCGACGGAGCCGCTCTGTTCCGGAAAGCGCCGCCGAGGTTACCTCCGCCCGCGGCGACGAGACGCTCTCCTCCGAACGCAGATCGCCCAGAAGCGCGCGCATCTCGGCGAGCGCGGTGTCGGTGAGACCCAGCACGCGGGCAAGGCGGCGCTCGGCTTCGGCATGGTCGCCGCGCTGCCAGGCAGGGGCGATAGAGTGAGCTACCAGGGTCGTGCTGAACAAAAGCTGCGTCACGGAATCGTGCAGTTCGCGTGCGAAACGCTGCCGCTCTTCCAGCACCGCGACCTGCTTCCCTCTCTCCTGCACCAGAAGCTGCTGCCGCCGCCGATCCAGAGCGGTCGTCAGGTGGGCTGCTGTCGTCTGAAAACGGCGCAGCTCGTCCTCGTGCCAGTCCTGTCGGCGCGGACTGCTCAGGATCACCAGGCCGATCCGTTCGCCGTATACCAGCAGCGGGATCATTGCGAGGGCAGGGCGACCGGACGCCCGCTGAATGGCTCGCAGGGTGTCCGAAGTCCGAGGATCGGAGTGGACATCCCGGATCGTGACCGTTTCGCCTTTGTCCAGAGGGGAGTCCAGCGCATCCTGCGTATACGGGTACGATTCGCGGTGAAGCTGCAGGCCGGTTTGCGGGTTCCATGCCCCTCGAACGCTGACACCAGAGGGAATGGAGTGTGGGTGGTCCCGCTCATACAGCGCGACTGTGCAGGCATACCGCCCGCCGACCGCCACCTGATCGAGATAGGCGGCGATGATCTCCTCGTCCGTCAATGCCGCGCTGAGCCGGGCGCTGGTCTCGTAAAGAAGCCGGGTGTCCCTGAGGGTCTGCTGAGTGGTATCCAGGAGGCGGGCATTCTCGATCGCGATGGCGGCGTGACGCGCAAAAAGGGTAAGTGTCTCGATGTCTCGCCGGGTGAACGGGGTGGGAGGGGAGCCGTTCTTGGGTTCCGATCCGATCCCAAAGACCCCGATCACCTGCCCGCGCCAGTGGATCGGCAGACCGACCACGGCGTTCTCCAGAAGGCCAAGCTGTGTTGGGAACGACACCCGGCCATAACGTCTGAAGACCAGCGGATGCCCCGCCACGAGTACCTGCCCGGCAAGACCGATCCCGCGTGGCATCTCTGCGCCGATCTCATCGGGGGGCATTCGGTAGACCGCCTCGGTGCGGACCAGATCGCGCTCGCTATCCACCAGACCGATCGTCCCGTTGTCCGCCCCGATCAGCTCGCAGGCGTGCCGAACGATGCGTGCGAGCAGCGGACGCAGTTCCATCTCCCCGCTGATGGACTCGATCACGGCGCGCAGGCTTTTCTGCCCCACAAACGAGGTTTTGCGCCTGCGGGGCTGTCGTGGTTTTCTCGTTCTCATCCGACCGTTTTGGTGTCGCACCCTTTCGGTCGCATTATAACAGACGGTTCGCCGGAACGGGTGAGCGCTAGGCGAGGTCCGTTGCTGTGCGCGGTTGCGGGTGGGCGGATTTTTGCGGCTCGTCGTGATCGTCAGCGACGTAAGGATCGGTGGGCATGACGCCCATCAGACCGGACTCCTGGCTGCCCATCATCGCCGCCGCGAACTCGGCTTCAGCGCGGCGGGCGTCCGGGGAGAGCATCGCGGCGCAGAAAGTCCCGAAGCGTGGCTGCGCGAAGGGCAGGTGCGTATCCCCACGCGCCAGAATATGCGAGCCGTTTGTCATCCTGGTCACCGGGTCAACTGAAAGCGCGGTGCTTTCCGCGATATCCGGGTCCGCCCCCCACTGGGTAAACGACCGGGCATTGCAGTAGTGGCTGACAAAGGCGCGTCGGAAGGAACCGGGCGTGATGTTCGCCTTGGAGCGATGGAGGACATGCCCGCCGAAGAAGACGACATCGCCGGGCTGCGCCGCGACCAGCACCTGCGGGAACCGATCCGCGATAGGGGCCAGATCGTTCTCGTCGTCGTTCGGGTTGCTGACGCCCCCCACCGGGGTGATGTCCTCAAGCCCTCTATCGCCGTAGCCGTAGCCATTGCTGGGGGGATAGACCGGTTCGACCTGGCTGCCGCGCGCCATCCACATCGCGCCGTTGTGCTCGTCGGCGGCATCAATGGCGATCCAGGCCCCGCAGAGGCTATCGGGATGGGTCGGAATGTAATAGCTGTCCTGGTGCCATCCCTGACCGGGCTTGCCGGGCGGCTTGAGGAAAAGCATGGTCTGCAGTGCGAGGATGTCCGGGCCGGTCAGCGCCTGGAGAACGTCCAGGATGCGCGAATGCAGCAGATACCGCTCGTGCAGTTCGAGTTTTCGGTGCAGCATATGGATGCGCAGGAAATACTGCGCCTTTTCCGTGGGCGAGAGGTGTGCGGGCGGCGCTTCCAACCCCTGCGTGGAGACCCCGCCATCTTTCTGAACATCGCGCTCGGACATCTGACGGCTCTGTTCGGGCAGGCGGCCCTGCATCAGATCTTCGGTATGTTGCCGCAGCTCCGCGACCTCGTTCGGACTTACCAGGCCGCGAACCACCAGAAACCCCTGCTCGCGGAATGCCTTGTACTCCGCCACGGAAACGCGGTATGGCATCGCTTCCGGCGTCCCGTCCCCGACCGCCTGTGCTTCCAAAATGCTCATGGTTGATACTGCCTCCGGTTTATGGCCTCATTATAGGGGCGATACCGCCGAATGAACCATGCTCACATCCTGCAAAAACCTGACTGTTTTTGATGTTCTGAATCTTGTGATGCCTTTGTAACGATCTTGTAACGATCGGTCCGTATAATGGCTTCATTGGTCCGCTGAACGAAAATCATATCCTGTGACCACGTGCGTGTGTCATAACGGTAGCCATTTTCGTTTGGAGAATCATGCAGCCCTGCTGCCCCGCCCTGTCGCTTCACGCCGCTGAAAACTGTCGAAACTGCTGTCTATACTGCTGAAAACCGTAGAAAACTGTCGTACCGCGTGAAGTGATAAGCCGCCGATGCTGCCAGCAGAGTTCTGCTGGCAACATCGGCGGCTTTTTTACGGGTCGCTATGTCGCCGGGCCGTGGTGGGGGCGGGGAACTCGCCGGAAGCGACAGCCGCACGGAGCGCGCGTGGCGACTGCCCGAATGCCTCCTTGAAGCGGCGCGAGAAATGAAAGGGACTGGCGAATCCGCAAAGCTGGGCGACCTGGGAGATCGAAAAATTCGAGCGGCAGAGCAAAGTCACTGCCCGGTCCAGACGGGCGAGGCGAACCGTCTCACTGGGAGAGTGACCGGTCGCAGCCTTGAAAAGACGACACAGATGTTCGGGCGTCACAAAGGCGGCATCGGCGATAGCGGCAAGCGGAACGGTCTCCTGGGGTCTCTGATCCAGGCGAGCGGCGATAAAAGCGAGGCCTCGCTCCACCGGATCGGGCAGGGGATGATGGGAAAGCGGGGCGCTCCCGTTGTCGGTCTCGGTTTCGCCGGTCACAAAGGCAGCAAGCAGACTCAGGGCGATAAGCTGCCGCTGCGCGGCATCACCCTTGCCGCTCCAGGTGAGCAGATGTCGAAAAAGAGGCCGCAGCAGGTCTGTCGTGGTTTCGGGCAGGCGTACGATCGGCCATTTCGAGAGCGAGGGCCAGGAAAGGGGAGGATCGCCCTGCAGATCAAAGTGAAAGTAGGCATGACGGGTCCGGTGATGTGGGTCCCATCGGAAAAAATCGGTCACACCGGGGCTGCAGAGCACCAGGCTGCCCTGGGGGGCCACCCAGGGCAGCCCCTCTCGGGTGTAAACAGCGTCGCCTTCCAACATCCAGACGAACTCCCAGGTCCGCAGAAAGCGCGGCCCGAAGGTCGCGCCCGGCGGATAGGCGGCGACCGCGAAGGGGTGGTCGAGCGCAAGCGCCAGATTAAACGGCTGTGACATCAACTGCATGGGAGACCGTCACCCCACCGGCTGCCATCATTTCCCGCGCGAAGAGGATCTGCGCCAGTGCGACCAGCGCAGCGGTCTCCGTCCGCAGGATGCGGGGTCCCAGTGTGAGGGGAACCCCGCCCGCCCCGACCAGCAGCGGCACTTCGCTCTGGTCATCCAGCCCGCCCTCCGGCCCGACCACGATCAGAAGCCGAATCGCGGTTACTGCTACCTGCCGCAGCGCGTCCGCGAGGGGGAAGGTGGCAGCCTCGTGCAGGACCAGGACGTGGTCAAAGTCGCCCAGCCGCCGGACAAGGTCCGGCGTCAGCCCTGCCCATTCGACCGTTGGCAGGATGCCGCGCCCGCTCTGCTCAGCGGCTCCCAGCACAATGCCGCGCCAGCGCGCGAGGCGCTTGTCAATCTTCTCCCCCTCGGCGAGCCGGGCGACACTGCGGCGGCCCGCAAAGAACAGGAACCCTGCCGCGCCCACTTCGGTCCCGTGCTGGAGCACCTGCTCGATCTTGTCCGAGGTTTTGGGAAGTGCCTGCGCGACCGTGATACGCGTGGTCGGCTCAGCGGCGACCGGCGTGCGGTCCGTGATCGCCGCCACCACCGCTGCTTTGCCCGCCACCTCGGTCAGCGTCCCCGAGTAGGCGAACCCCAGTCCATCGTGCAGCACGATGGACTGTCCGGCCTCCATGCGCAGCACATTGCGGATATGGTGTGCGGCCTCCGGGGGCAGCGTCGCCGTGTCACCCCGGATCGCGGCGGGCGGCACAAAAAACCGGGGTGTGGACGACATTATGCGGCGGTTCCTTTGCGCGGGACAAGCTTCAGCATCAGCACCTCGGTGGCAAGCTGAGCGTTGGCATTGCGGGCGAGATGCCTGCGAAACGTAAAGAGCGTCTCAACATTCTCCGCAAGCTGCTCGGTCCGGTAGCGGTTCGCCGCGCCCACCAGGGCCGCCCGGCGATCCTCATGCACCAGGGGGGCATTGGGGCCGCGCAGGGCGACCGACAGCAGATCATCGTGCCAGGCAGCGAACACATCCATGGCCCGCGTGATGTCGCCCCTCGTGGATTTATCGGTCTCCGCGGCCTCGTCGTCTTTGTCGCCCTTCTTGCCTTTCACCGCCGGGGGTTTGGCGGCAATGCGAAGCTCCTCGGCGAGCCGGAACGCGGCGATACCGGGGCTGTGCGCGATCCGCTCCGCAAGTGCGAGGAGGCTCTCTCGCTGGTCGCGCGCTTCGGGGGCATCAGCAAGACGAAACGCGCGTCCCGGTGCTCCCTGACTGTAGGCGGCGATGATCCGCGCCTCCGAGGCAGGAAGATCCCTGTACCGCTCCACCGCCCCGGCGATGATCTCGGTCGGCACCTGGCGAAAGCGCACCATCTGGCAGCGGGAAAGAACGGTCGGCAGGACCGCGGTCGGAGCGGTGGCGCAGAGCACGAACTGCACGTAGGGCGGCGGCTCTTCCAGCGCTTTGAGAAGCGAATTTGCCGACTCCTCGTTCATGGTCTCCGCCTTCTCGAAGAGATAGACGCGCTTCGATCCGGCAATGGGACGAAAAGGAAGCGTTTCCAGCGCGCCGGGCGGGTGACCGGTCCGCGACCAGAGCTGCCAGATCTTGGTCAGTTCGCCGTCAGGCAGAATCCGGACCAGGTCCGGGTGCTGATTCTCAGTGATTCGGGCGCAGTTCGTGCAGGCACCGCACGCGTCGAAGGGGTCCTGCCGAGGCTGTTTGCAGAGCAGGGCCTTGACAAACTCCAGTGCGGTCGCGGACTTGCCGACCCCTTCCGGCCCGACAAACAGGTAGGACTGCGGGACCGCCTCTCGGCCCACCGCCGTTCGCAGGGCCGCTATCGCTGCATCCTGTCCGATAATGTCTGAAAGAGGCATCAACGTCAGGATACCGCCTCCAGCCGGTCCTGGTCAAAGCGCATGGCTCGGCTCAGCACCGGACGCCCCAAAAGGCATGACCACGGACCACGGAACACAGACCGCGGACCGTCTCCCGCATGCGGCCTCTGTCCAGACGCAACAAAACGCCGGGGTCTGTTCCTGTGCAGACCCCGGCGTTTGCAACTCGCTCTATTCACCGGAAGCGATCAGAACCGCTCGAAGCGCTCGACATCCACGACGAAGGTGACTGCCCCACCGACCTCCACCTCGACGGGCGAGGGGATGAAGGTGCCGACCGGACCGGCATCGGGGGGAAGGACGTTGACAAACTGCTTACGGGTTTTGCTGGCCTCGCCGATGATCCCCAGCACCCGGTCTACGTCCTTCCCCTCGGTTCCGATCAGGAGTGTCACGTTCCCCTCGCGCAGGAAGCCGCCCGTCGAACCGATTTTGGTGAACTTGAACCCGCCCCGCAGCAGGCTTTCGGTTATCTTGCCCCGGTCCCGGTCGTGGACCACCGCGATTACCAGCTTCATACGCTCCTCGACTACCCTCCGCTGCTGCATTGTTTTGCGCCGGTCTACTGCCCGGCCTCATTGGCCCCGTCGGACGGCCTGGTCCGCCGAAGCCAGATGGTCGCTGCTGCTGCCCCGGTGATGGGGAGCGCGGCCCGGTATAATACGGCCTGCCCGGTCCTCGGTCATTCCCCCCCGGCCCGTCGCTTCGGGGCCGGTCACTCGGCGGTCTCTCGCTTCCCGGAGGACGGCTGTAGGGCCGGTCGCCCCCGGGCCGGTTATACGGCCTGTCATTCTGCGGGCGATCGCTCTGCGGCCTGCCGCTCGGTGGTCTATCGCCCATGGGACGGCTGTTGTACGGTCGGTCACCGCCCGGGCGGGGCGGCCTGCTGCCCCCACCACCTTGTCCGCCGCTGCCATAAGCAGGGCGAGAGCGCGGCGGTGGCCCTTCGCCTTGAACCCGGTTATATGGTCGCTCCTGCGGTCTGCTGCCGCCGCCCTGTCCCGTCCTGTCTCCTTCGGTTCCGATCGATTGGCCGCCGACATGGCCGACGTCGGCCTCCAGCCGCCCGGCCCCAACGGCGTCAACGGTCGTCCCGGCTTCTCCTCTTACCCGGGACCGGATCCGGCCTCTC
>JACMJB010000391.1 GCA_014380815.1 Armatimonadota bacterium | reverse complement strand
GGTACACGTCCGACACCAGGAGCTTGCCGCCCTCCTCCACCCATTTCTGCGGGTCCGTTTCCCGGATTTCCGGGAAACTTGACTCGGGATACTTCGCAACTAAGGTGGCGGCGATTTTGCGCACCCGTTCTTCTTTCTCGGTCCGCGGCATCTCGCGGGCAAAGCGCGGAAATGTTCCGAGCGCGCCGTCCCACATCGCATGAAGGTTCTTGTACTGGTTCGGGTTGGTCGTCGGATTTTCTTCGAGGGCAAAGTCGTTCGCACCGCTGTCCCCTTTAGGGTTCTCCTTGGTGAAGCGGGTTCCGGCATGGACCGGATTGTGCGCGTCCCCCAGGGTATGCATCAGGAAGCGGAGCGAGCGGGCTTTCTCGGCATCGGAGGCCTTTTCGCTTCTGAGGGTCTGTGCGTTCTGCGCGACCGCCCAGGCCACATGATCGGCGTGCGGCTCCTGGGGGAACGGGGTGCCGTCAGGGCTGAAAGCCAGCAGGTCATAGTGCCAGCGGTCATACAGCCGAACGCCATCCGCGCGGATGTCGTCCATCCAGACGCCTGCTGTGATGAAGTCCGGGCTGCGCGGGTCGTTGACCAGCGGGATCAGCCGTTCGACATTTTTTCGGGCGTTGGGGTTCAGGCGCGGCTCCGCGATCGCATCAATGGTCATGTGCCCAGTGGCGCTCCAGGCGCGCACGGGCGCGGGGACGGACAAGGAGGCCGTTGAGACCAGCAAAGCGGCGGCGGCAATCGCCCGAAGGCGCGGGTTAATCTGCATGACAGAATTCCTTCCGATATATACCCGTCGGGCGGTTTTCAGGGTATTTCCGTGGTGATTATATCCGCCGTGGTTCCCTGTGGGTTCCCTCTGGGGAATAATAGCCACATGCCCGCCCCAAACAAGCCAGAGCAAGAGGTTGACCCGCGGGTGCTGTTCGCCGCCGAGCGCACTCTGCTGGCCTGGATACGAACCGGTCTGGCATTGATGGGATTCGGATTCGTGGTCGCACGGTTCGGTCTGTTTCTGCGTGAAACTGCGGCGCAGCAGGGGGCATTGCTCCCACCGCCCCCGACCTCAAGCATCTCGCTCTGGCTGGGGGTGTGCCTGGTGGTTCTTGGCGGCGCGGTGAACCTGGTCGCAGCGCGGCAGCACCTTCAGGCCCTGGATCGTTTGAAGCGCGGCGAAAGCCTGTTTCCGCCGCCCCTGTCACCAGGGGTCCTTCTCGCTCTTTCGCTCGCGATCCTCGGCATTGTGATGACCGTTTACCTGTTCTGGAGTGGACGCTAGCGAGGGAAAGGAGAACGCCTCACGAGCAAAGCGGCTGGGCGCGCGATATGATAAACCGTCTCCATCAGTAAGCAGTCTTGGCGAGGGGTAGGTGCGCCGGTTCCTGAAACCGGCGCATGGACCCCGCGCAGGGAAGGCCAGAGGACGACGAGGAAAATGGCAGGAAGTCCTGACATTCCCTCGCGCCTCTGGCCTTCCTGTTTTTGGAGGTGAAGGGCGAGGGGTGAAGACCGTATCCACACGAACGCAGGAGCAGGCGGATGCATTGATCGCGGAATGGCAGGGCAAGATCGCCAATGCGACCGAGAACCTGCTGGCCCTGGATGATACGGTCGTGCTCAAGCGGATCGAGGGGCGAAGCGGCTTCACCGCTCTGATGCTTTCCGGCTCGACCGCCGCACGCGTCACCCCGGCTCTCGCGGCGATGCGGGAGCTATTCGACCAGATCGGGACACTCAGCGAACTGGTGGAGAAGGCGGTGCGACTGCGCCGCTCCCTGAACCGCTTATGGAAGTATGACGAAACACTGCTGGAGATCAAGCTGCTGCTGCGGGGGCCGTCCATTCCTCTGCCCGCGATCCACACGCCGCTGGCGGAGCGGAGCCTGGTTTCCGCCTCCCAGAACCAGCGCGCGAGGGCTGGACATTGGGATT
>JACMJB010000390.1 GCA_014380815.1 Armatimonadota bacterium | reverse complement strand
GGCTGCTGATGGCGGGCGGCGGATGGGGGGGTGTCGGGGGCGGGTGGAAGGGGCCGGAGGGAAGTATCGGGGGCATGCCGCGCACGTTCGGACTGCAAAACCGAAACGTCGGCGGTCCCGAGGACGCCCCGCCGGTTCCCCTGGCGCAGGCGCAGCTCCGGCGGGCCGCGGGCTACTTCGCCCCCTATAAACGGCAATGGGTCGTGATCTTTGCCTGCATCGGGGCGAACGCGGGCCTGGGCATTCTGCCGCCGCTGGTCGTGCGCGAGATTCTGGACCGGGCCATTCCGCAGCGGGATGGACGCCTTCTCCTTCTGCTGGTCGGGGCGATCATCGTACTCAGCATCGTGTCGGGCCTGATCGGGGTCCTGCAAAGCTATGTCAACGCCATTGTCGGCGAGAACATCGTCTTCGATCTGCGCTCGCACCTCTTCGGGCATCTGCAGCGGCTGTCCCTCCCGTTCTACACCACCACTCGCGCGGGCGAGATCGTGTCCCGGGTCAGCAGCGATGTCGCTGCGGTGCAGGGCACCGCGGCAGCGACCCTGGTGGCGATTGCCAGCAACGTCCTGACCGTGGCAGCGACCGCGAGCATTTTGTTCGCATTAAACTGGCGGCTCGCGCTGCTCGCACTTGCCGTGGTTCCGACCCTGTACCTTCCGACTCGTTTCGTGGGCCGGGTGCGCCGCCGTCTCTCGACCGAGACCCAGGAGGCGCAGGCGGACCTGCTCGCCTTTTTGCAGGAGCGGATCAATATCGGCGGCATGCTGCTGACCAAGCTGTTCGGTCAGGCATCCGCCGACGCGGCCGAGTTCAGCCGTTATGGCAGCCGGGTCCGGGCACTGAACATCCGGCAGGCACTCGCGGGACGCTGGCTGTTTTTGTGCCTCAGCGTGTTCAGCGTCATCGGTCCCGCGCTGATCTATGCACTGGGTGGTTTCCAGGCGATCCAATATCAGCTGACAGTTGGGACCATTATCGCGGCGGTCGCTTACCTGACCAATCTTTACCGCCCGCTCTCGAACCTCGCCAACGTCTATGTGGATGTGCAGGGAGCGATGGGAGTGTTCGCACGCATCTTTGAGTTCCTGGATCGGAAGCCGGAGGTGGAGGACAGACCCGGCGCGACCGATCTGAAAACGGCGGAGGGTCGAATCACCTTCGAGGGGGTGAGCTTTGTTTATCCCCCGCCCGCAGTCACCGCCACGGGGGTCGGCGGTGCGGAAGCCGACAAAACGCAGGCCGTGCCCCGCGAAAAACGATTCGCTCTGCGCGATCTCACCTTTGTTATTCAGCCCGGTGAGCGGGTCGCGCTGGTAGGGCCAAGCGGCGCGGGAAAGACGACGGTTACCTACCTACTGCCCCGCTTCTTCGACCCCACCGAGGGACGAATTCTTCTGGACGGGCACGATCTTCGGGATCTCTCCCAGGAAAGCCTTCGGTCGCACTTCGGCATGGTGACGCAGGAAACGTTCCTGTTCCACTCCACGGTGCGCGAGAACCTCTTGTATGCCCGCCCGGACGCCACCGAGGCGCAGTTGATCGCTGCCGCCCGCTCCGCGAACATCCACGATCTGATTGCCGGTCTGCCCGATGGCTACGCCACCGTTGTCGGGGAGAGGGCGTTCCGGCTGTCCGGCGGGGAACGGCAGCGGCTTTCCATCGCGCGGGCACTGCTCAAAGACCCGCGCATCCTGATTCTGGACGAAGCGACCAGCAGCCTCGATGCCACCTCCGAGTATCTGATCCAGCAAGCGCTGGAGATCCTGCTTCGGGGGCGGACTTCGGTGATTGTCGCGCACCGGCTTTCGACGATCCAGAGCGCGGACCGTATCCTGGTGATGGATCAGGGCCGACTCGCCGAATCCGGTACCCACGACGACCTGCTGGACCGGGGTGGCCTCTACGCCACGCTGTACCACCGCCAGTTCCGTCAGGCGCCGCAGGAGCCGACTGAAGTCACCGCGCCGCCGCCCCTGGCGGAGTCGCGGAGTCGTGGCGGGCCGTATTGATCCTGGTTTTAGATGCGCGTCATATTCCTCCTGGGCGGGATGCCGTCCCCTGGCATCTCCTCGGTGACCTGGGCAGAGTAGCAGCCGGGCCGTGCGGCACGGCGGACCTGGACCGAGGTATCCAGCAGCGCGGAGAGGACTTCGCTTCTAAGGACATCCTCCTTTGCGCCGTCGTGGAAGACCCTGCCGTTCTTCAGCAGGATCACCCGCTCGATTTCGGGCAGGATCTCCTCGATGTGGTGTGTCACCAGCAGAAGCATTGTGCCGCGGCGGACGATCGTGCGGATCGTTTCCAGAAAATGATGCGCGGACGCCAGATCCAGGCCCGTCGTTGGCTCATCGAGCAGCAGGGCGCGCGGGTCCGGCGCCAGCGCGCGGGCAATGAGAACGCGCCGGGCTTCCCCTGTGGACATCTGGGCCAGCGGCTTTTCGGCGAGAGGCAGCGCGCCCATTAAATTCAGCGCCTTGCGGGCCGCGTCCCGCATGGGGTCCGTGATCCGGTGATGCGCCCCGATCCCCGGACTACCAAAAAATCCCGTGAGCGCGGCCTCTTCGCCCGTAACGCTCACGCCGTTCGTTCCGCTGTTCGTGAATGCGAAATGCAGGTCGGCGGAGACGATCCCCAGCAGCGACCGCAGGGTCGCCACGTTCCAGTGTGTTTTTCCGAAGATCCGCACGACCGGCGATCCGTCTGGATGGAGAAGCGGATAGTCCTGCCGCGTCAGCAGTCGGACCAGGGACGATTTCCCCGACCCATTGGGGCCGAGGATCGCGACAGACTCTCCTTGCAGAATGGTCAGGCTCAAGTCATCGAGAATGCGGATGCCGCTTTTGACGACGGTCGCGCCGTGGATCTCGAGAAGCGGTAATTCCGAAAAGGGTGCTGATCGCGTCATGTCGCTATAATGTACCCGGCGGTATCGGTGCCGAGTGACCTTTTCTCTTCAGCAGCGCCAGATAGACCGCTTCGAACGAGAAGGATAACGCTTCCGCCACCTTCAATATCTTCGAAGTGACAAAAAGTTAGATTCCCCAACGGAGGCCCGAGTGATTCGCAAGAGTATCGAGAACAGCGTATTGTTCCCTGGATTGTTCCCTGTTCCGTCCCGGCGGCGCCTGGCAGCGGCGCTCGGAGGCGTTTTTGCCGCCGCGACGATGGCGGCGCTCGCTGGCTGCACGCCGTCCGGATCGGATGGCACTGCAACTGGAGGGGGCGCCAGTCCGAGTGCAGTGGCGACAAGCGGCGGGTCCGGGTCGGGTTCCGGCAAAAAGCTGCGGCTCGCGTTCGTGACCAACAATGCCTCGGACTTCTGGACCATCGCCCGCAAAGGCACCGAAAAGGCGGCGAAAGAGCTGCCGAACGTCGAGATAGACTTTCAGCTTCCCTCCGAAGGGACCGCCGCCGATCAGAAGCGCGTCGTGGATGACCTTCTGTCCAAAGGCGTGGACGGCATGGCGATCAGCCCCGTGGACCCCGCGAACCAGACCCAGCTTCTGAACGATGTCGCCAAGCAGGTGCTTCTGGTGACGCAGGACAGCGACGCCCCCAAAAGCGACCGGGCCTGCTATATCGGCACGGACAATGTCGCAGCGGGCCGTCAGGCAGGGGGCCTGATCAAAGAAGCACTGCCACAGGGCGGTAAGATCATGCTATTTGTCGGCAAAAAGGATGCCCAGAACGCCGCGGAACGCATCGAGGGCATCCGAGAGGCGTTGAAGGGAAGCAGCGTCGAGATCCTGGATATCCGCACGGATGACACGGACCGCGTCAAGGCAAAATCCAATGTCGCCGATACGCTGGTTCAGTACCCGGACATCGCCGCCCTGGTCGGCATCTGGAGCTACAACGGTCCCGCGATCGTCAACGCCGTCAAAGAATCGAACAAGGCGGGCAAGGTCAAGATCGTCTGTTTCGACGAAGAGGATGAGACGATAGCCGGGATCAAAAGCGGCGCGATTTTCGCGACCGTCGTTCAGCAGCCGTTTGAGTTCGGCTACGAGTCCATCAAGAACATGGCGGCCTACCTGAACGGCGATAAAAGCGTCTTCCCCGCCGACAAGAAGAAGATCGTCCCGACCCAGGCGATCACGCAGAAAGAGATCGCCGCCTTCGAGAAAAAGCTGAACGAACTGCGCGGGCGGACTGCGGGAGCATAGCGGAAGAGCATGACGGACACAGCAGGGCAGGCGGCGTTGCC
>JACMJB010000067.1 GCA_014380815.1 Armatimonadota bacterium | reverse complement strand
TTCGCCTTGATGGCCTCGGTCAGTGCGGTCAGCGACGCAACCCCGTTTTCGGTGTTCGCCTCAACCGGCGCGGTATAGACGACGGTGCTTCCGATCGCGCCGAGCGCCCCGTTCAGGGCGTGGGCGATGGCGTGAACCGCAGGCGGGGCCTCGTCTCCGGGGATAATCACCGCTGCGCCGCGGTTTGCCTGCAAGTCCTTGACCAGTTCATCGAGCACTTCGCTCTTGACAGAGGCGGGAAGGGCGGCGTCCGCGGCTTCGCCGGTCAGGCGGCCGTGCAGGGCGCGGGCGAACTGCTCCACCTCCGTGGGCTTTAGGGCGAACCGGTGATCCGCCATCGCTCCGGTGATGGAGTAGCTGCTCTCCGCGGCGTATAGCCGGTTCATCACCGGGCGATTGGCGCGAACCCGGCGTCCGTCGCTGAACTCGCGGGAGTAACGCAGGCTGCCGGGCAGTGTCTTCAGGAAATCACCGTCCAGGGTCAGGATCACCTTGGCATCCTTCAGACGGTAGACCGGGTTCAGCGGGCGACCAAACGCCAGCTGCGTTCCCTCATGGACATTGTCGCGTCCGACCGCCTCATAGCGGTGCCAGCGCGCGTTCGGGTAACGCTTCAGAAGCTGTGCAAGCTGCGCGGCGAGCAGGGGCGAGGTCACCGTGTCGGTCAGGAGGTGCAGGCCCGCGCCGCCGTTCCGGTCCGCCACGCGCAGGGCGTCGCGCAGAACGCCGACGAAGTTGTCCCAGGCGCTCACCTCGCCACGAAGCGTGACTGTCTGGGAGCGGTCCGGGTCGTACATCGTCAGGATTTCCGCCTGCTCGAACACATCGGTCGCGCCAAGGCTTGCTGGGTGACGCGGATTGCCCTCGATCTTGGTGGGCCGTCCCTCGTGGCTTTCGACCAGCACACCGGTGGCATAACCGCCCCGGGTCAGCGCGGAAGCGTAAACCAGCGCCTTGCCCGGGATCAGTTCTTCGGGGGCGCGGACATAGGGAACCGCCTTGGTCTGCGGTAGCACGCGGCAGCCGGTCACCCCCGCCATGGCAAGCGCGGCCCCGCCGAGCGTCAGGAACTGCCGACGGTCCACCTGGAGGAGCGATGCCCGGTTCGGGAACTCGTCCTCGACCATCTCCTTGAACGCGGGGGTTTCGGCGACCTGTTCAAAGGCCTTCCAGAAAAGTCTCCCCTTGGCCCCGGCAAGCTGCGCCTGGACCTGAGCAAGCGGGGTCTCCGCCGCTGCCGCTCCGCCCTTTGCGGACGGGGATGCGGGGTCCTGGTTTTCGTTCGGATGCACTTCGTTTTGCATAAATGTCGTCTTCAGCATGGCCTTTTCAGAAGGCCCTCTAGCGGTGGCAGATCCAGCAGTCGGCGAGCTGTTCGGTCTTGATGTGGTAGTCCTTGACCAGCTTGCGCCCGTATTCCAGCTCTTCTTTGGTGTTGCGGTGATACTGGCGACCCAGCCGCAGTGAATTCTCTTCCGGTGTCAGCGGCGCGCCCGACTGGATCTTGCGGTACAGGTTCCAGACGAATTCCGGCTTGTTGACGTATTTTTCCGGGTTTCGATGGCAGTCCAGGCACCAGCGCATCTGGAAGGCGTTGCCCTTGTACACCATCTGCATCGCCTGGATCGGCCCGTGACAGTTGTTGCACGAGACCCCCCGCTTGACATGAATACTGTGGTTGAAATAGACGAAGTCCGGCACCTTGTTGAGGACGGTCCATTTCAGCGGCACGTTCTTCACGTAGCTCTCGCGCACCGGCTCCAGCAGCGGGCTGTTCGTCCAGATCTGCGAGTGGCAGGACATACAGGTGTGGGTTGCCGGGTAGCCCGCCTGCGCGGAGACCTCGACAGAGGTGTGGCAGTAGCGGCAGTCAATCCCCAGTTCATTCACGTGGTGTTCGTGGCTGAACGGGACCGGCTGCTCATACGCCACGTTCACGCGTGTCACCTGGGGCGAACGCGTAAACTGCGAGATCAAGATCATTGTCGCGAGCGGGGCAACCGCGCCGACAAACAGAGTCAGCTTCGCGAGGGTGTTGGAGGCGGGACGAAAAATCTGTGCCATAAGATCGCTTAGCCTATCTATCCTCCAACCCGTTCGGGGCCGAGGCAGGTCACTCGCCGCGTGTAGGCAGACAACGGCGGGTGAGGGTGGCCCCGAGAATCGGCGGCGCAAACCCTTTCATTTGTACACTATTTCACGGACTTTGTAAAGAGGGAAAGCACGTGTCAGGAGGCTCCCCACTTCGCCTGGTCCAGAGCCATCGCCAGGAACAGCAGCGCCAGATACAGCATCGAGTACTTATACATAGAAAGCGCGCGGGGACGGTCTGTCCGCCGGGCAAGCTGCGCGCTGCGCATCACCAGAATCACGTTGAGCAGTGCCGCCGCGATCACATAGCCGGGGCCGACCAGCCCCTGGGCGAGCGGCAGAATCGAGACAACCGCAGTCAGAACCGCGTACAGTGCGATCTGGATCACGGTCACCCGGTCGCCCAGAACCACGGGCAGCATCGGAACACCCGCTTCGGCATAATCGTCCTTGATCAGCAGCGCCAGCGCCCAGAAGTGAGCGGGCGTCCAGACCAGGATGATGGCAAACAGATACCAGGCCAGTGGCGAGAGACTGTTGGTCACCGCGGCCCAGCCGACCAGCGGAGGGAATGCCCCCGCCGCACCGCCGATCACGATATTGTGCCAGGTGCGCCGCTTCAAAAACAGCGTGTAAACGCACACGTAGAAGACCAGTCCCGCCAGGCTCAGCAGAGCGGCCAGCAGATTCGCGAAGCCCCACAGGATCGCGAACGACAGCACCGCAAGCCCCAGCCCGAAGAACAGGGCATCGCGTGACGGGATCTTCTGCGTGACGGTAGGACGCTGCGAGGTGCGCTTCATGCGCCCGTCTATGTCCCGGTCAATCACCATGTTGATCGCGTTGGCTGCACCCGCCGACAGATAGCCCCCCAGTGCAACGGACCAGAACAGAATGGCCCCCGGCCATCCCTTGGCGGCGATGAACATCGCGGCAAGGGTGGTGAACAGAAGTAGGCTGATGACCCGGGGCTTGGTCAGCAGGATATAGTCCTTGTACGTTGGGCGCTCGGTCGCGGAAAAGGTCCCGGTGGCATACTGGGTCGCGGGTACGCTGTTCATTTCGACGCGGGGCACCCCGGCCTCCATCGCGGCGGCGGAGAACAGAGTCACCGCGATCCAGACCAGGTCGGCGAGCAGCAAATGGACCAGCTGCATCCAGACCGGGGCCGCCAGCAGCACGTTCAGGAAACCGACACCCATCTGCACGAAGAACAGGCCATAGATCGCGGTGGCGTATCGCTTTGTCTGCGCGGACGGGCGAAGATGCCCCACCAGTCCGGCGATCAGCAGCAGATAGAGTCCCACAGATCCGGCGATCGAGGGATGCAGGATACGCAGTTTTTGCAGAAAGTGCGCGCCCGGGGCAAGGCTCTGCCGCATCGCCTCTTCGTGGTTCTGGGCGGGGAAAAGCGTATCGCCGAGCGCGGTGACCGAACCAGAAACTCCCAGAGCGACCATGGCGATGAATGCCAGCGCGAGCGCCAGGCCGACTGCCCCCTGACCACCGGTCTTGATGCGGTCCCGGCCCGATGCCCACCAGGCAGCGAGAGAGAGGGCGGTCAGCAGGAAAAAGGTGTTGACCAGATGGATGGACATCCAGACCGCGCGCTGCACCGAGGCGTTGTCCGCGACCAGCCGCTGCTTGACCAGGTACGCGCCGAGCCATGCCTCCACGCCGGTGAAGAAGACGGTCGCCAGAACCGCGCCCAGCAGTGGCTTGTTGTGTCGAAATTTCGCGATGCACCAGCCCGCAAGCCCCAGGACCAGCAGACCGTCCACGCCGCTGACCAGCCGGTGGGTATACTCGATCATCTTCTCGACCGAGGGCGCGACCGGTATAATCTCGCCGTCGCAGGCGGGCCAGTGCGCTCCGCAGCCATCGCCGGAGCCGGTCGCGCGCACAACCACCCCGACCGCGATCACCAGCAGGTTAAACAGCAGAACCGCCCAGGCAAACCACCCGAAGGCCGGCGACGGGGTAGGGAGACGAGTCTCCGCCTTCGTAGGAACGGAATCTACGGGGAAGAGGTTATTGCTTTGAGTGTTGTGGGCCTGGAAAAGCATTTCGTATCTTGTGCCGGGTACCCTCACGAGCGAGATAGTACCTGCATCAGGATAGTGTACACCATGCCCCGCGGCCTCCGCACCCCTTCACCATCCGACTTCGTGAAAAAAATCACGGAAAAAACGCATAACCGGTGTTGCCGGGACTTATATCGGATTTCTTGGGATTTGTGGCGTCTCTCAGATCACCTGGCCTGTCATTTCCCGGCCCGCCATTTCTCGATCAGCGCCCGCTCTCGTTCGGGCTTCAAGGTGTTTTTCCAGGCTCCCTCCCGCGGGCGGATGGCGGTCCAGGCGAGGGTATCTCGGACCGTATCGGCGAGGGGTCGGAATGTAAGACCCGCCTCCAGCGCTTTCCGGATGCTGACCCGGTCGAAGCCAGGCATACCGCTTGAGGCGGGAATCCAGAGCGGCAACTCTACCCAGGGCTGTACCCCCTCCGCCTCCAGAAAAGACTCCTCGATCCAGGTCCATTCCGTGCTGCTTCCGCTCACGGTCCTTGTGGTCTTCAGAACCTCTCCGAGGGTCAGCGGATAGTCGGGACCGGTCGCGTTGTAGGTGCCCGTTGTTTTCCGCTCCAGCAACCGAATGTTCCAGTCCGCCAGGTCGCGCACATCAATGAACTGAGTCCGCGTCTCTGGTGTACCAGGTGCCAGCGCTTCCCCACCCTGAGCGGCCCGGTGCGGCCAGTAGGCGAAGCGGTCGGTGGGGTCGTCCGGCCCGACGATCAGGCCAGGGCGGACGATCAGCGTGCGTCCCGGCAGCGCAGCCTCCACCGCCTCCTCGCAGAGTGCCTTCAGAGGGCCGTAGCTCTCCCCAGTCACCTCCTCGCTTGCCGCATCCTCGATCTGCCCAACCGGCGCGGATTCGTCAATACCCGGCGTCTTGAAGTCGGCATAGACCGAGATTGAAGAGATAAAGCAGTATTGCTCGACCTGGTTCGCGAGCAGTGTCGCGGACTCCCCGACGATCCTGGGAACATAGCCGCAGGTGTCTATCACGGCATCGAAGCGGCGGCCCCTGAGCGCCTCCAGTCCCCCGGGTTCCCCGCGGTCACCGAGCAGCTTTTCAGCCTCCGGGAAAAGCTCCGGGTTGTGTTGTCCCCGGTTAAACAGGGTCAACTGGTGACCGCGCGCGAGAGCGGCGGTCGCCAGATGTCTTCCCAGAAAAACCGTTCCGCCTAAAATCAGTAAGTGCACCGCGTCCTCCGCGTCCTCCGCTCTTCTGCCGCCCAACTCGGCGGAGGCAGAAGGAGCAGTGTGTTATAATGTCAGGGTTCTCAGGTTCCAACGCTGCGGGCAGCGCGGACGTGACGAGGTGGGGTCCGCCTCGCCGGGGTGCCGCGGCAGAAGATGGAAAGACAGGGGTTCGGAACGTAACAGATGTTCGCGCTCAACTTTTACAACGAGCTTTACGGGGATGTGCTGCGCAAGGGTCGCAAGTCCGCCACGATTCGCCTGGGCGATAAATCCAGCAAGTATCAGACCGGTCAGATCGTCTGGGTCACGGTCGGGCAGCGGTTTGGCAAGCATCAAAAGCTGTTTACGGGCATTCTGGATGCCGTCGAGGTGAAGACGCTCAAGGAGCTTTCTCCGCGCGACATACAGCGGGAGAATCCGGAGTTTCGCACCCTGGATGATGTGCTCCAGCTTCTGTCCCGTGTTTATGACCGCGTGGTGACCCCCGAGGACACCGCCACGATCATTTACTTCTCACCCGTGGATGAGTATGGGTTAGACGGTGTCTAGCAGGAGCGCCTCCAGCCGTCGCCACTCCTCTTCAAGCTCCGGGAGCAGCGGGGGAATTGCGGTCAGTTCGGTCTCCGCCATGGCAAACGCCTCGATTTTGCCACAAAGGGCAGGCAGGGCGCGGGCACCCATATTGGCGCTGCTGCCCTTCAGTGCGTGAGCGGCACTGCGGATTGCGGCGGCGTCCCCGCCCCGGACCGCGCCGCGAAGCGTTTCCATCCGCCCCCTTCCATCGCCCCGAAAAGCGGCGACCAGTTCGCTGAAACCTGCCGGGTCCCCCTCGGTCATCAGCGCTCTGAGCTGAGCTAGCGCCTCCCCATCGATCGTCCCTGTAGGAGGAAGCGCTTTGGTGGGAACGGAGGGGCGGCAAGAGGCCCCCACTGCCAAGCACCAGCGTTCCAGTATCCGGTCCAGTTTGGCGGGCTGGAGCGGCTTGCTGAGATAGTCGTCCATCCCGACCGCCAGGCAGCGCTCGCGATCCTCCGCCATCGCGTTCGCGGTGAGCGCCACGATCGGCACCCGCGGGAAGCCCGCACTCCCTGGTCTGTTGTCGGAACTCCCCCCACGGCTTGACTCCCAAAGACGAATCTTCGCCGCTGCCTCGTAGCCGTCCATCTCCGGCATTTGACAGTCCATCAGCACCAGATCGTAGGGCAGCCGCTCCACCGCCTCTACCGCTTCGATCCCGTTCCCGGCGACATCTACCCGGCAGCCGCGTTTCTCCAGGAGCCGAACCACCAGCCGTTGATTGACCGGGTTGTCCTCGGCGACCAGGACACGCGCCCGGACCGGTAACGCCCCGGTCTCCGGGCCTGGGGTCGTGAGTTCAAGCGGCGCAATCTCGCCGTTCTGGCCCTCGCCCTGTTTTTCCAGGCGCAGCGTGAACCAGAAGGTACTGCCGGCTCCTTCCTGGCTTTCCACTCCGATCTCGCCGCCCATCAGTTCCGCAAGCTGCTTGGAGATTGCGAGGCCGAGGCCGGTGCCACCATAGCGGCGCGTCGTGGAGGCGTCAGCCTGCGAAAAACTCTGGAACAGGCGCGCCTTTCCTTCGTGGGAAAGCCCGATCCCGGTATCGGCGACCTCCACGCGCAGGAGGGCGTCGTGGTCGGCTTCCTCGACGAGAGTGGTCCGGACGGTGATCGTCCCTGTTCCGGTGAACTTGACCGCATTTCCGACCAGATTGGTCAAGACCTGACGAATACGGCCCGGATCGCCCCGCAGCGTCCGCGGCGTCCGTGGCTCCGTCAGGCTCACGACCTCCAGCCCTTTACGGCGGGCGCTATCGCGGAGCAGGTTGACCACATCGTCCACTGTCTCGCGGACATCGAAGGCCACGATCTCCAGGTCGAGTTTTCCCGCCTCGATCTTGGAAAAGTCCAGAATATCGTTCAGAATCGTGAGCAGGGCCTCGCCCGAAGAGCGGACCGTTTCCGCGAACTCCCGCTGGTCCGGCGAAAGGTCGGTGTCCAGCAGAATACCGGTCATTCCCAGCACGCCGTTCATCGGGGTGCGGATCTCATGGCTCATGTTCGCCAGGAAATCCGATTTGGCGCGGGTTGCGGCAAGGGCTTCGTCGCGGGCGCGGGCAAGCTCGATGGTCTGTTCCTGAAGAACCGCCGTCTGCTGCTCGGCGCGGGCGCGGGCGCGCTCCGCCTGCTTTCGCGCCTCCTGCGCCTCCTGCATCAGGCGGTGACGCTCCTCTTCCCGCTGTTTCCGCTCGGTGATATCCATAATGGTCCCGAACAGATGCGTGATTTCCTCGGTCTCCGGGTCGCGGCGAACCTTCAGGACCGAATGTGCATAGCGGATCTCGTGATCCACTCGGACGATACGGTGCTCTACGCTCTCGGTACCACCAGTCGCCAGGCAGCGGGCGATCGCGCTGTCCAGCAGCGGCAGATCTTCCTCGAAGACATGGTTTCGCACCTGCTCCCGGCTCAGCGGTCCCAGCGCGGGGTCCAGTCCGTACAGATGGAACACCTCTCGTGACCAGGAGTGGTTCCCCGCCTTTAGTTCCACCTCCCAGCTTCCCAGGTGCGCGGTCTCCTGAGCCTCTTCCAGCCGCGCCTCGCTGGCTCGAAGCGCCTTCAGGGATCGTTCCTGCTCCTGTTCCGCCCGCTTTCGGTTCTCGATGTCTACCGCGGACCCGATGGTACCAAGGAACGTGCCGTCGGGAAGATAGCGCGGCGTTCCCGATGCCAGCACCCAGCGGTACTCGCCAGTGTGGTACCGCAGGCGGTGTTCCATCCAGATGGACTCTCCGGTTTCCACAGCCCGGCGCAGTTCCGCCTCGTAGCGCTCCCGGTCCTCGCGGGGGACCCCCTCCTCCCACCCCTGCCCGATCTCCTGCTCCTGTGACCGTCCCGTGTAGCGCAGCCATGGCTTGTTGACATAGGTGCGCTCGCCTTCGGCATCAGTCATCCAGAGCAAGACCGGCGAGTTGTCCGCCATCATTCGGAACCGGGCTTCACTTTCCCGGATCGCCGCTTCCGCCTCGCGGTGGGCGGTCACATCCGTAGCGAAGCAGTAGTATCCCAGTGAGCCGTCTCCGATCCGGGACAGAACCATCTGCAGACAGACCGGCTGTCCGTCTTTTCGCTGGCCGCGCACCTCCATTTCGGCCTTGCCGTCCTTGAGCATTGCCGCGTGGGCGGCTTGGACTCGCTTACGGTCCGGGGCAAGAATGCTCATCGCCCATTCCGCTCCGATCAGCGCCGTGGAAGCCTGCTGGAAAAAGGAAGCAAAGGCCGCATTGACGAAAACGTAGCGCCCTTTTCGGTCCAGCCTCGCGACCCCTTCCGCGGCGTTTTCCAGTCCCGCGTTTGATTCCCGCAGGTCGCGCTCGACTCGTCGCAGGTGCGAGGAAAGGAAGAGCACCGCCAGCAGGAAGAGCACAAGGCTGGTCGCTCCGCCGACCAGCACTCTCTGGGCGTGGTCATTGCGTGCATACGCCTCCGCGACCAGAGATTGGGTCAGGGAGTCCGCAGCCTCCCGCAGGGCATCGGCATCCCGCCAGGAGACACGATCCGTGCGCTGAAGCGAGGCGGAGAATCGGTTCCAGGGTCTGTCCGTGCGCTTCACCAGAGCGGGATATTTGGGACGAAGCTCGGCCCGAATCTGGCTCATCTGGATCAGCATCGGACGCCAGTTCTGGGAGGTGGCCCCTGATGCGGCACTGTAAACCCAGAGGCTGCGGTAACGAAGCGACCCGGACCGGCTGATGTCGCGAGTCATCGAGGCTTCCATCTCGTTCTGCTGAATCCCATAGAGCAGCAGTCCTACCGGGAGCAATGTCAGGAGGAGGAAAAGGAGCGGCAGCCCGCGCAGCACGGCAGATCCGCGATCCACGGGGGTGGCAGAGGCGCGGTGGCGGCGTGAAAAGCCACGGATGAACGAAATACCACCTTGCTTCATACGGGGGTGGTTCCATACCTACCCCCGTTTTATCCACAGTAATTGTCTGGGTCAGCTCCGGGTTTAGCTTCCGTCGCTTCTTCGCTCCTCGATCTCCCCCGAATCACTGGTCGGCGATGGCTCCGGCACGCTCCGGTCTTCGCTTGCCTTCTCTGCCTGCTCCGCTTTCTCCGCCTTTTCTACCGCGGCGACTCCTTCCCCCACGCCCTTGAGAAACGCTCCCATTCCCTGGCCGACCCCCTTGAGAAGCAGCCCGACTCCCTCACCCATCACCCGAAAGGCCATTCCAGCCAGCGCCGCCTGGGGGTTCTCGAAGTCCAGAGTGATACCCGGTTCATCTCCCGGCCCCTCGATCCGCAGGGCGCGGACCCGCCACTGACCGTCTTCGCGGCGCAGCCGCAGCGTTCCCGTGCTGTTTTTTCCACCCCGCGACAGAGTAACTGGGACAGCAGCGGACTCTTCCTCGATATTCGGCTCTCCGACCGTGTAGGTTCCCGCACTGGCGGACGACGACGGCCCCGGTGAAGGCCGCTCCGCCTGGAGGTCCTGCTCCGTCTGAAAGGGATTGAGATTGCCCATCGCATCGCGCGCTTTCTCGGTCAGCAAAGGTTTTGCCCGGCTCCAGTCCTCCTGGGCCATCGCCTCCAGAAACTGGTCGGACACCGTCTGGACCTGCTGCCGTTCAGTGCGTCCGCAGCCCATTACGCTGAGTGCGATCGCGACGGCGGCGCAGGCCGCGGCAATCGCGGTCCAGCGCATCCGCGGCAGTGGTCGTGAATCTGTTGCAGTGATCGAGAGGACCGAGAGACCCCCGTTAACCCCATTAACCCCGTTGACCATGTGTCAGCCTCCTATTTTCTCGTGCCATGGATAAGAGGCATGGCCCCCCCATTTGGTTGCACCACTTGACTCAGCAAGACGGGGGGGCAGTATCGGGATCTCGCGACCACCATTCCAGCAGATTACCATCCGGGTCATAGAAGTAATAAGACACCGCCCGCATCCATTCCAGGCGCGTTGGCCCGTACACGGTCACCCCTGCGCAGCGGACCTTTGCCGCTGCCGCTTCCAGTTCCGTGCTCTCCACCGCAAAGGCAAAGTGGATCGGACCGAAGCGCGGCGTCCCCAGTGGCAGTGGGGAGTGTTCCTCGAAGAGCAGCGGTCCGCGGTGCAGCGCCAGTCGCTGCGAGATGCCAGGCTCCCCTGCCCAGAACCATGCCCATTCCGGGCTGACCTCGGTCTCCGGAATGAGACCGACCACATCCCGGTAAAAAGTGGCGGAGCGGGAAACCTCCGCCACAATTAATACGATCTCGGCAAATCCCCGGCTGAAACGTACCGACGAAGCCACTTAATCATCCCCTTTTTCGGAACGGTG
>JACMJB010000389.1 GCA_014380815.1 Armatimonadota bacterium | reverse complement strand
GGACGGCAGGGGCAGCGGCTCACGGTGCAGCCGGGGCTGGTCTGTCTGCGCGAGGTGTGCGGCAGGTCCAACCTCGCCTTCGAAGAATGGATCGAACTGGATCTTCTCTATATCGAGAACCGCTCCCTTCGCACGGATCTGTCTATTTTAGGGCGCCTGGTCCCCGCAGTGATGAAAGGCGACGGCGCGTACTGATCCTCTCTGCTCACCCGATTACCTCCACAGGCGAGGTGAGCAGGGGTTTGTTCGTGCCGCTGGTTGCGTGAATCGAGTGAGTAAAGGTAAACTGTAGCCGAATGGGGCGGGGCGGTCTTTCGTCACTGCGAGTTCGGCAACCGGCGCGGCCCCTGGAGCGACACGCGGCAACGCAAAGCCAGAGACCGTCATGGCACGGATCCTGTTAGCCTTATGGCCCGGAGGGATTCTCCGGTCCTTCTTCGGGTGGACATAACCAAACGCAGGTCCCGCGTCCGTCCTTTTTATCCATTCCGGTTTTTATTGCGGCGAATGGAATAAAGCGCGAAAAGAGACGAGGCGCGAAAGAACTTTTTCTCAAGCGGCAGCAACGATCACCCCCTGGGCCGTTTAGAAGACCCGGAACGACCCGTTCCGCGCTGACCGTTTCATCCCATCTCCGTAAAATAGGACGATTGATGCAAGACCACATGGACTCGGCTCCCGAAGCCGCTTCGAGTTTCTCACTCCAGGAATATGCCGGAATTCTTCGGCGACGCCGTGCCATTATTCTTCAAGCCTTTGTGATCGTTCTGGTGGCTGGTGTCCTGGTGACCCTGTTTCAGCCTCCGGTCTACCAGACCGGAGGCAAGCTGCTGGTACAGCCCCCCTCTTACGTCATCAGCTCGGTCAGCACTGCAGACCCGCTCGCGGACCTGTTTCGCGTCAACTCGCAGTACCCAGTCTCCACGCAGATTCAGCTTCTTCAGAGCGGCGATATTATGCGCAAGGTCGCCGCCAAGGTAAATGGCTCCCTGCCTCAGATCTCCGTCAGTGCCCAGGATGCCTCGATTATTCTTATTACGGCGGAGGGCCAGAATCCGGACACAGCCGCTGGCGCAGTCAATGAGCTGATGAACGTTTACGTCAGCGATGTCGCGGACCAGAGCGGAAACGATCTCCAGAATGTCATTAACTTTACAACCGCTGAGCAAAACAAAGCCGATAATGAGATCAAGTATTTAGAGAAGAAGATTCAGGATTTTAAGAAACGCAAGAACGTCCCGGACCTTGAAGCGAGCCGAGCCGCGGCGATGAGTCAGGTGGCACAACTCAAAAGCGATTACGAAAATCTCCAGACGGAATATCAGGTACAGGAAGCACGGATCAAGGTCACCACGCAGCAGCTCAACAATCTGAAAAGCAATCCGCTCCGGGACAATCTGGGACAGCTGACGCTCACTACGGAGCAGAAGGCGCTCCTGGACCCGGCGGTTCGAGACATTGAAGATAAGATCGCGCTGATTCAGATCGAGCAGAAAGCAAGCGAGGAAGGCGGCGACCTTGCCCCACTGGATCCGGTTCAGAAGAACCTGGGAGCACGCCTGGCACTGTTGACGGAGCGGCGCAAGACTCTGGTCGAGGCGATGTCAACCCGCAACGCCTCACTGGACCCTAACCTTGCAAAACTTCAGGATGCGCTGCTTACGGGCAGCATTGAAGCGAATGCGATGGCAAAACGACTGTCCCTTCTGGGAAGCCAGCTTGCTGCCGCGCAGCGCCGCATGGCGGAATTCCCCATCTTCGAATTTCAATACGCCGATTACCAGAACAAGCTCGCCGCGGCGCGAAACCGCTCCAACCTTTCCATTAACAAGCTTTACGATCTGAAAATCCGCCTGAGGACACGGCGCATCCCCGCCAGTGTGATGGAGAAGGCGGGCGTTCCGAGTACCCCAATCCGCCCCAAGACGGCCCAGAGTATCCTGATTGCGGGGCTGATCGGGCTGGTCGCCGGTCTCTGCCTTGCGGTTCTGCAGGAGCTGTTCGATGACCGGATCAACAGCCCGGAGGAGGCAGAGCGCGCGCTTGGGATCCCCAGCCTCGGTTATATTCCCATGATTGAGGAAGAAGGGCTTCGTTTGATCCGGGACATCAGTACGTTCTCGCCGCTGATGGAATCGTACCGAACGCTGCGTACCAACATCAATTTTGCCGCTGTTGGAAGCGATGTCAAGGCAATCGTGGTCACCTCCTCTGTTCCCGCCGAGGGCAAATCCACCACCTGCGCGAACCTGGCGATGGCGATGGCACTCGATGGCAAACGGGTGATTATCGTGGATGCCGACCTGCGGCGCCCTTCGCAGCATAAGCTGTTCAAGACCTCGTCATCGCCGGGTCTGACCGATATTCTGGTCGGGACCCATTCTATTGACGATGTGATGCAGCCGACCAAGGTAGAGGGGGTTAGCATCATTCCCGCCGGTTCTCCCCCACCAAACCCTGCCGAGCTTCTCGGCTCCGCGGCGATGGGCCACTTCCTCGCCAATGTCGAAGCGATCGCCGACATCGTTTTGTTCGACTCACCGCCGACCCTGGCGGTCGCGGATGGCGTCGTGCTGGCCTCTCGCTGCGATGGCGTCCTGCTGGTTGTCGGCTTCGGCGAAACCAAGAAGGCCAATACCCGCCAGGCCAAGGAGATCCTGACCCGCGCGAACGTTCACATCCTGGGAACCGTGCTGAACCGAATGGTCGGCCCGAGCAGTGGCTACTACTACGGCAAGTACTATGTCCCAACGATTGATACCACTCCGCTTGCGGGCAGCGGTCGAAACGGCGGGAATGGCAATGGGAATGGCGGCGGCGGTTCCGCTCTTCTCAGCGCTTCCAGCCCTGCCAAGAACGCCACGATTGCAACAGGCTCCGCGGAGCCTCTGGACGCCGAGCGCCCGGAAAGGGAGAACTAGATGTCACGATATACTGCGAGGAATCCGACCGCGAGAAGCCGGCGGGATGCGGTCCTCGCGGCGGTTCTGGCCGTCGCGGGGATCGGCGTTTGGGGGCCAACAGGGTCGGCATCTGCCCAAACCCAAATCACCCCGCCGCCGCCTACCGTTTCCACCACGAATATCAGCGTAGACCCCACTGGCGCCGATCCAGGGCCGTATGTCAGCGACAGAGAGTACAGGCTCGCCCCCGATGACGCCATTGAGATCACCGTGGTGGATCACGCGAACTACAACTTTTCCGCAGTGGTCATGCCGAACGGGACCATCAAGTACCCACGGCTCAAACGCGAACTGAAAGTCGCGGGCATGACCACCGCGGAACTGGAAAAGATTGTTACCCGGTCGCTGGATGGCGGCGGCAACCGTAAAAAAGCCTATCTTATCAATCCGCAGGTACAGGTGTACGTACGATCCCGCCAGCTGCGTACGGTGAGCGTCCTCGGAACGGCGGCGCGTTCACCGGGCAAGACCGCGCTGAAAGAGGGCTGGCGCATGTTTGATCTGATCGCCGCCATTGGCGGTGTCCCCTCCGATCGGCTGGAATACTATGATGTTCAGTTGATTCGCGGCGGGGACAACATGCGTCCGGTCAACCTGCCCGCGCTGTACCGGCTTGAGCCGCAGGAAAATATCCTGCTTCGACCCGATGACATCGTTCTCATCAATGCCCAGGACGAATCCAAAACGACGCTGCAGGTGATCGGCGAGGTGGCGAAACCGGGACCGCTCGTCGTGCCCCGCGACGGTTCCCTGGCCACCATTCTTGGACAGGTCCAGCCAAATCCGCTCGCACAGCTTTCCGCCGCGAAGATTCAGCGCAACGGCGAAGATATTCCGCTGGACCTGAGCCGGTGGTTTAAGGACGGCAAACTCGATGATGCCGCAAGTCGGGTCAAGGTGCAGCCGGGGGACCGACTAATCATTCCCCAGAACAAGCGGCTCTACTCTATCTACGGCCCCATCGGTAGGTCCGGCACGCAGGTCTACCCCGATGATCGCAGGCTGACCATCATCACGGCCCTTTCCGATGCGGGCGGTAACACGGAAGGTTTGGAACTTAAAGACGTTCGAGTGATCCGCAAGGACCCGAGCACCGGCACGGCGACCATGATCAAAGTTGACGTCAAGGAGATGCTTGCCAAGGGGGATCTTTCCAGAGATATCCCGATCTATCCTGGAGACCTCATCTACGTTCCCGCGGCAAGGCGCGGCAAAGGTCTCAACCTGGGGCAGGTCTTCGGCTTTCTGGGGCTGATCCCGACCCTGGACTACCTGTTTCGGCGGTGAGTCCGGTTTAACTGGTCTAATGCGACTTATCTAATGCGACTTACGGTAATTATCCCGACCTACCGTCGGCCTGCGGATCTGGAGCGCTGTCTCGGTTCCCTAAAGGAGCAGGAGCGTCCGGCAAACGAGATCCTTCTCACGGTCCGAGACACCGATGGGGAGACCCGCGGCTTTCTGGACCGGTACGAGGCGGGCGCTCTGCCGCTGCGCACCGTAACCGTGACGACCCCCGGCGTAATTGCGGCAATGAACCAGGGGGTCTCCGAAGCCACCGGCGATATTATCGCGCTGATTGACGACGATACCGCGCCGTTCCCGGATTGGCTCCTCCGAATCGAGGCCTGCTTCGCCGAAGACGTAGCAGGCAAGGTCGGCGGAGTGGGGGGGCGCGACTGGCAGCCGAAATATCCGGGAAACAGCAATCCGGTGGGTCTGGTCTCCTGGTATGGTCGCTTTATCGGAAACCACCACCTCGGTTCGGGAGAGCCTCGCTTTGTGGATGTCTTGAAGGGGGCAAATTGCGCTTATCGCGCCGAGCCACTTAAGGCAGTGGGCTTTGATGAACGGCTTGCAGGCGGCGGGGCGCAGGTGAACTGGGAATTGGCGCTGGGTCTGGCACTTCGGCGCGCGGGATGGCAACTGATCTATGATCCCGCTGTCGCGGTAAACCACTTCATCGCGCAGCGGTTCGACAATGATCTGAACAATCGGGGTATTTTTAGTGCCACCGGTCAGACAAACGCCGTGCACAACGAGACTTTGATCCTATGGAGCGAGTTTTCTCCGATTCAGCGCGCGGTGTATCTTGCCTGGGCACTCTGCATCGGAACCCGCGGCGAACCGGGTCTGATGCAGCTCGCGCGCCTGGCCCTGGTCCTTCGAGAGCGGTTCGCCGTTCCGAAGTGGAGGGCAACACTCGAAGGGCGACTGGCAGGACTGAAGACCTGGCAGAACCTGCGCGGAAAAATGCGCTATCCCGCCCGACCTTTACCCTCTCCCTCATCGGCGACGCAGTGGCAGGCAGTTCCTGCGT
>JACMJB010000388.1 GCA_014380815.1 Armatimonadota bacterium | reverse complement strand
TCTGCTCCTTCTGGTCGCCGTGAATGCCCCGCTGCGCCGCTATCTCCCCGCCCGGGCGCTGCGCCAGGACGAGATGCTGCTTGCCTACCTGATGGCGGTTATCTCGAACACCTTCGCGGGCCACGACATGCTGCAAAACTTTTTTGGACAGGTGACCCATCCGCACTATTTCGCGCCGCAGAATCAGTGGCAGGATGTTTTCATCTCGCAGCTTCCCCCCGGCCTGTTTGTCCGCGACGAGGCCGCGCTGAACGACTGGTACCGGGGCAATGCGGATGCGGTTCGGGCGACGGGGCATCTGGTCCACTGGATCGTGCCGCTCACGCTCTGGGGCGGCTTCTTTTTGACACTGGTTTTTCTGTTCGGCTGTATCACGGTTTTGTTTCGCAAGGCATGGACCGAGAACGAGCGGCTTGCCTTCCCGATCATTCAGCTTCCCCTCGCGATCACCGAACCGCAGGGAGCGCTGTTCCGGGAAAGCCGCATGTGGATCGGCTTCGCTATCCCGTTTGTGCTGGGCCTGGTCAACGGGATTCACACGCTCTACCCTTCAGTTCCCGCGATCCCCTTTATCAAGCTGACGGATATCGGGCAGTACTTCACGACCCAGCCCCTGGAGGCCATCCGTACCTACGGGATGCAGATCTCGATGTACCCCTTCGCGATCGGCCTGGCCTACTTTATCCCGCTTGATCTTGCCTTCTCCTGCTGGTTCTCGTACCTGCTCGCTCGCGGCTTCTTCGTGGCCGGGCGGGCGAGCGGTCTGGACGGCCCTTCCGCCGCGCAGGGCTGGCCGTTCCTCAAGGAGATCTCGTCCGGGGCGTGGATCGGGCTGGCGGGGGCGATCCTGTGGTCGAACCGCAAGTACCTCGCCCGTGCCTTCGACCTTGCCTTCGACCCTGCGACGCGACGCGCACTGGAGCCGAAAAGCGCCGACGGCACCGAGGCCGGGCGCTACCGCTTCGCGTATCTCGGGCTGCTCCTCAGTGCCAGCCTGCTGATGGCCTGGAGCTACTTTCTGCTCAGCATCGGCCCGATCATAGCGCTGGGCTTCTTTGGAATTCTGATCGCGCTGTCGCTCGGCATCACGCGGATCCGGGCGGAGTTCGGGACCCCGCACGAGATCGTCTTCGTCAAGCCCACCGACACGCTAGTTACCCTGCTGGGCACCAAAGCCATCGGCGACTCCAGCCTGATCGGGCTGCAGAGCATGTTCTGGTTCAACCGGGGCTATCGCTGCCACCCCATGCCAAACCTTCTGGAAGCCTTCAAGATGAGCCAGCTGGACCACGAGCGCACCGCGGGGCAGGGACCGATGACCTTCGCCCGGACCGCTGGCCTGCTTGCGCTGGCCTGCGTCGTTTCGCTGCTCGCCACCTATGTGACCAACTACTATGTCACCTACGATGCCGGGGCGCAGAGCAAGGCGATCGGCTACAAACAGTGGGTGGGACAGGAGGGGTTCGCCCAGCTTGCCGCCTGGCTCAAAACCGGTCAGCGCGCCGGTTCGACCAATCTGTACTTCTTCGGAGCCGGTCTTGGCCTTGTGGGGCTGTTCGCGTATCTGCGCACCGCGTTTTTGTGGTGGCCGCTGCATCCGGCGGGTTTTGCGCTCGGTATCTCCTACGCGATGAACTACTTCTGGTTCTGCGTTCTGATCGCCTGGGCCGCCAAACTGCTGATCACGCGCTACGGCGGCATGAATGCCCACAAGCAGGCGATCCCGTTTTTTCTCGGCCTGATCCTTGGCGACTACACGATCGGTGCACTCTGGTCGCTGGTCGGTCTGATAATCGGTACGCCCGCTTATAAGATCTTCATCTAGAGGGCAGCCTGCGGCGGGCTATGCCAGAACCTCTTGCTCCGAGACCGCCCGTTCCCAGGCAGCGACGGCAGCTTCGACCGCGCCGCGCAAACGGGTGTGTTCGGCAGCCAGCGCCACGTGATCGGTGCCGTTACCCCCTGAGGCAAGCGCGGTCTCGACGTCCGCGAGGGCGGATTCCTGCGTCTGCACCGCGCGCTCCGCTTTGGTGACGGCCTCATGCGCCTTGATACGCGCTTTGCTCAGGTCACGGGCGTTTCCGCTGAAGGGCGGCGGCGGCTTGGGGGACGAAGCGGCGGCAGGGACCGGCGCCGACGGGGGAGCGGGAGCGGCGACTTTCTTTTCTTTGGCGGCGGGCATCGCCTGGGTCGCCTCGCGCCAGGCGGCATAGTTGCCCTCCACGACAACCGCGCTGCCCGTGCCCGTGAAGCCGAGCGTCTTGGTCGTGACCGCGTTCAGAAGGTAGCGGTCGTGGC
>JACMJB010000387.1 GCA_014380815.1 Armatimonadota bacterium | reverse complement strand
TCGCGCCACGCCGCGTAGTTCCCCTCGAAGAGGGTCCCGTGACCGTCCCCCGTTAGCGCCAGCGTCTTGGTCGTTACCGCATTCAGCAGGTAGCGGTCGTGGCTGACCAGCATCAGGGTCGCCTCGTAGCCGTTCAGCATCTCTGTCAGCGTCTCGCACGATTCGATGTCCAGGTGGTTGGTCGGCTCGTCCAGGATCAGAAGATTGCAGGGCTTGATGAGCATCCGCGCCAGGGCGAGCTTATTCTTTTCGCCGCCGGAAAGCATCGCCACTTTTTTCAGCACATCATCACCCGTGAAGAGAAACCGTGCCAGGTGATTTCGCGCATCGGTCTCGGTGAAGGTGATGGCCTCGTCCATCAGCGTCTCGACCACGCTGCGCGAGGTGTCCAGGTCGTCGGTGGCGTGCTGTGAGAAGTAAGCGAGGCGGACATTGTTCCCGAACGTCACGTCGCCAGTGGTCGGGGTCTCGATTCCGAGCAGAATCCGAACCAGCGTCGTTTTGCCGGTCCCATTCGGCCCGACCAGACCGATCCGATCCCCCCGCTCCACCACGGCGTCCAGGTGCGCGAACAGAGTCCGGCTGCCGTAGGATTTGCTGAGGTCGGAAAAACGCGCGACCTCGCGCCCGATGCGCCCCGCGCCCGCCGACTCGAACCGCGCCTTGACCCGGCTGGTATCGGACCGGACCGCCTCGATCTTATCCATGCGATCAATCCGGCCCTGCGTCTTGTGGCGGATATTGCTTGCGTTGGCGTCGGCGCCCATGTTGCGCTTGATCAGGTCCCGCAGACGCCCGATCTCGGCCTGCTGCTGCTCATACATCTCCTGCTGGCGCAGCACCCGCTCCTCTTTCTGACGCCGGTAATGGGAGTAGTTGCCTTTGTAAACCGTCAGCCGCTGATTCTCCAGCTCCGCTGTGGTATCGGTGACCGCATCCAGGAAATACCGGTCATGGCTGACCAGCAGCACGGCCCCAGGATACTCCTTCAGAAAGCCTTCCAGCCACTCGGTCGCGGCGATGTCCAGGTGGTTGGTCGGTTCGTCCAGGACCAGCAGATCCGGGCGCGTCAGCACCAGCTTCGCCAGCGCGAGCCGTGTCTGCTCACCGCCAGAACAGGACCCGACCCGCTTGTCCATGGATTCCGGCCCGAAGCCAAGCCGCAACAAAATGGAGTCGCGCTCCTCCTCACCCTCGTAGCCGCCCCGCGCCTCGAAATCATCGTGCGCGGCGGTGTAGTCCGCCATCGCCCGCTCCAGCGCGGTATCGTTCTTGGCATCGCTCATCGCGTGCTCCGCATCGGTGATCCGTTTCTGGATCGCCCGCATCGGGGCCATCGCGGTCTCGATCTCCTCCCCGATGGTGTGTTCGGGGTAGACCGGCGCTTCCTGCCGCAGGTAACCCATGCGCCGCCCCGCCGCCAGTGCCACGCGGGCTGGGATGGCGACGCCGCCCACAAGAGAGGGGTCCGGCATCTCCTGGCCCAGCAGGATCTTCAGCAGCGTCGTCTTGCCGCCACCGTTTCGCCCGATCAATCCCATCTTCTGTCCCGCCGCGAGGCTGAACGAGATTTCGGAGAACAGAAGGTCCGCGGAGAAACTCTTAGCGACATTCGCGACAGTCAAAATGCTCATAAAAGTGAAATAATCCCCTGGCATTATCGCCCGTCGCGAGACAGAATGCAAAAGCCGGGTGGCAGCTCGCCTGTTCCCGAGAACCCAATTTCCCATGGCGCTTGACGTATCCGGCCCGCTCTTGGTAGAGTGGGTGCAGGCCGGAAGAAACGTCCTGAGCTGTGTCATGAAAAGACCCGCATCACCACCGCAGACTTGCCACTTTTTTGAGCAGCCGTACCGGACCTTCCGGTACGGCTTTTGGCGCAGCAATGCCTTTAGCGCCTTCCACTTTTGGTATTATTTTGCCCCCATCCGGAGCAAGGAACCGCCACCCTTAAGCAGCGCGTCAGTCGGCTAAACCGAACTGTACCGCAGAAAAACCAGGGAACAAAATGGCGGCCTGCCCGGAAGAATCCGGGCCGGCCCATCAACAGCGCGATGCGCGAGGCGCTCAACAAACAGAACCCGCAGC
>JACMJB010000386.1 GCA_014380815.1 Armatimonadota bacterium | reverse complement strand
CGTGTGGGCGCGGGCGGTTTTTTTTGGCCCCCGGGGGGGGGGGGGCCCCCCCCCTCCGCCCCCCCCCGGGCCCACTACTACTCCGTCCTGCGCTGAGTCGCGACGGCGACCGGTGGTGTAAAGCGCTGCTTTACGGCAACCACGGCGAAACGCCGTAGCTCGGAACGGACAAGCCGTCCGAAATGCTAACGTACCAACCCCGCTCTCCGAACCTCGGTGCGTGGTTGGTCTCCCAAACCGCGCAGCCGACAAGAACACTGTTCGAGTATAGCAAAAATCCGGAAAGGGGTCAACTGAGAAATTTCTGGAATTATTTTTTGCTGTCGCCGAACCCGGGGGAGATACAATAAGTCGGTATGACCGCCCCCCCCTCAGCTCCTGACACCGCTGCCCCGGACACCCTTCGGCGGGAACTCAAACATCTTTTCGGGCATGATGATTTTCGCTCCGGTCAGCGTGAGATCGTCGAGGCCGCGGTCGCCGGGGTGGATACCCTTGCCGTTTTGCCGACCGGCGGCGGAAAGTCACTGACCTACCAGCTCCCCGCCATGCTGGTGCCGGGGGCGACACTGGTTCTGTCGCCGCTGATCGCGCTGATGAAGGACCAGGCCGAAAATCTGCCTCCGGAGGTCGCGGCCCGCTCCACCATCATTAATTCCTCACTGGACCCTTCCGAGGTGGGGCGAAGACTGGCGATGGTCAAGGCGGGGCGTATCAAGATGGTCTACGCCGCACCGGAACGGCTGCGTCAGCCGACCTTCCTCCACGCCCTGCGCCGCGCGGAGGTGTCGCTGGTCGTGGTGGATGAGGCGCACTGTATCTCCCAGTGGGGCCATGACTTCCGTCCGGACTACCGAGCTGTCGGCAAGGCGGTCGAGGCGCTCGGTCCGCGCTCCGTTCTCGCGGTCACCGCCACGGCAACCCCCGAAGTCCAGAGCGACATCGAAAAGCAGCTCGGACGGACCACCAAGCGCATCGTCCGCGCGACGTACCGGGACAACCTGCTCCTCTCGTGCCGCAAGGTCCAGGGCGAGGACGACAAGCTCTGGGCAACCCTGGAGATCTGCCGGGATACGCCGGGGGCGGGCCTGGTCTACGCCGGATCACGAGAAAAATGCGAACAGCTCTCGCGAATGCTCAAGCGTCACGGGGTCGCGGCGGGGTTCTACCATGCCGGTCTCCCGCCCGCCGAGCGCGCCGCTGCCCAGGACCGGTTTATGTCCGGCGAGGTGCGCGTCATGGCGGCGACAGTGGCCTTTGGAATGGGCGTGGACAAACAGGACATCCGCTTCCTGGTGCACTATCACCCGTCGCGGACGCTGGAAAACTACTATCAGGAGGCGGGCCGCGCGGGCCGCGACGGTAGGCCTTCGTTCTGCACGCTGCTGTTCTCGTCCGCGGATGCTGCCAGCGCGACCAGGCATCTGCGCGAGGATATGCTGTCGCTGGATCACATCAAGCGGGTCTATGGAGCGGTCCGGGAAGCGGTCGGACGCAACCGGATCGCTTCGGTAGGCTGGGAGCAGCTCTTCGAGGCGGTCGGCGGCGATGAGAACCTGATCCGCGCGACGCTGCCCTTGCTGGAGGAGAGCGGTCTGATCGCGCGGCATGTGGACCTCCCGCGCTCGATCTCTATTCACCCGGACTTTTCCGCACAAGGGGCCGAGGAGGGTCTGCAGAACGCGGACTGGGACGCTTTTGCCCCGATCCTGAGGGGGGGAGGGGAGTTCGATCCGCGCGATCTTTCCGAGGAGACCGGCGTCCCGCTCCCGGCTCTGGAGGAGACGCTGCTGCGCTTCCAGGACGCGGGATACCTGACTTACCGCGCCTCCCCGCGCCAGCCTCTGCTCGAACTGTTGCCCGCCCCGCCGGACACCCGGCAGCGCATGGAAGCGACCCTGCTGCACCGGGCCAAAGGTCAGGATGAGCGACTGCGCTCCATGCAAGCTTATGCCAGGGACCCTAGATGCCGCCATGGTCAGATCGCCCGCTACTTTGGGGACCGCTGGCCCAACCGGCCCTGCGGAATGTGCGACATCTGCGTTAAAACCGCCCCCGCCGCCGCCCGTGCTGCCTCCGACGGCTTCTCTCCGGAGAAAGCCCCGCTGGCGGCGCTGCAGGTCGTGCACGATCTGGCGCAGGGGTACCGGCCTTTCGCACTGGGGAAGTCCGGGCTGCTAAAGGCGCTGCGTGGGACTCCGGATGCCCCGATCAAGCCGGACCGGACTTCCGCCTTTGGTACCCTGGGCGATTACAAAAAGAGCGAAGTGGACCGGCTGATCGAGTCGCTGATCGAGCAGGGCTATCTGCGCCGCGACGAGGAGTCCGAGTACCGATCCCTATATCTGACCGGGGACGGTCAGAACGCCGTGGCGTCCGGCGAGGCCGATGTCGAGTGGCGGGCCGCTGCCCCCGTGCCGACGCCGAAGATGGGGCGCGGGGGGGCGGCGACGGATCTGCCTGACAACGTGGACGCCGCTCTGCTCGATACATTCAAGCACTGGCGCCGAGGGGTCGCGCAGGCGGATAATGTGCCGCCTTATGTGGTCTTCGCGGACAAGGTGCTGATCGCGCTGGCCGCCGGGCAGCCCACCAACGAGTTTGACCTGCTGGAGATTCCCGGCATCGGTCCCGCAAAAGCGGCGAAGTACGGCGACACGGTGCTGGAAATAGTCCGGAAACATCACGGCAGGTAATGGCGTTATAACATTAGTAGCGGCTCTTTTTTCGAGGGACCGCGAAAGGAGATTGTGTCCTCATGCGCCTTCGTCGCTGTTTAATAGCCGCAGCCTCGGTTTTTGTCGGCTCCTTTGTCGGTACGGGGTCCGTTTCCGCTCAGCCGCCGATTCCACCGCAGCGGACCCCGATTGTCCGCACCACGCCGATCGGGTTCCCCCAGGATGCCGGGCCACACGATGCCTCGGTCATCGAGTGGTGGTACTTCAACAGCTTCTTTACCACCGAAAGCGGCAAACGCTACTCCGTTGTCGGGTCGTTCTTCCGGTCGGGACTCACGCCCACCCGAAAAGGTCATTATCTCATCTACTCTCTTACGGATCTGGAGAGCAAAACTCACCAGGCCTATTCCGTGATGGACAAGGGGAGCATCACGTTGCTGAAGGCGTATACGTCGCTTGCCGCCCTGCAGAACCCCAACGATACCAAGGCGATGGCGTTTCTGGCCCAGCTTCAGAAAAACGAACTGCCCAAACCGCACCGCGTCCTGCCGGTCGCGGCAGTGATGACCGCGAAGCCGCTTTTTTCGCTGGCGATGGGGGAGAATCGGGTCGCGCAGGTGACGCCGGACGGGCGGACCTGGAAGGCGACCCTGAAAGGCGATGACTTCACCATCAACCTGACACTCGCCCAGCCGACCCGACCCGCGATGCTGGTGGGGGGCAAGGGCAAAACGGGGATCACCAAACCCGATGATATGTATTATCTGACGCTCAGCCGCATGGAGACGACCGGGACGCTCGCTCGCGGCGGGGGCGCGCCGGAGAAGATCACCGGGACCGGCTGGCTGGACCGCCAGTGGGGGCAAAGCTGGGGCGTCAATCCGAATGTCGGGTGGGACTGGTTCGGACTGCGGCTCGACGACGGCAGCGAAGTGATCGCGTACCGCCTCCGGGACACCAAGACCGGGGTGTCGCTGCGGGAGACCGCGACTCTCCTGGCAAGCGATGGAACGCAATCGGTCGGCGAGGCAACCATCCACAGCTACGGGGATACGTTCACCGACCCCGTATCGAATATCGCGTACCCCTCTGTTTTTACGATACATCTTGGTCAGCCCCACCACCTTATTTTGAATGTGCTCCCCGTCTTCCCGAACCAGACCATCCCGACTCTTGCGGGTGGCAGCAGCGCGATCTGGGAGGGCGTGGTCAAAATCGTCGGGACCCGCAGAACCGGGCCGGATACGCGTCTGTATATCAACGGCGAGGGCTACATGGAGCTTGTCGGCTATAAACCCGCCGTGCCCGCGCCAAAAGCGGCTGCCACGGGTAAGTAGGGGGTGTGAACCAAGACAAAGCGCAAAACGAAACGCAAGACAGAACACAAGACAGAACGCAGGGTTACGACGAAGCGCGCCGTTTCCTGACGGGTCTGCCGCCCGGCGCGCGCCTTGCGATCTCCTATCATGGTGACGCCGACGGGTCGGGGAGCGCGGCCCTTGCCGCCGCCTTCCTGGAGCGCACCGGGCGGATCGTGGCGGTGGCGACTGCCCCGCGCAAGGGCGAGGATCTGTTCGGGGAGGCGTACCGCGAGCGTCTCCTCGCCGCGCGGCCGGATGCCCTGCTGGTGCTGGACCACGGCAGCCGCCCGGAGCGCGTTCTGGAGGGCGTACCGACACTGGTGGTGGACCATCACGATGTACCGCCCGAGGGCGTCCCGGCCGAGGGGTATCTCAGCGGCCTGAACGAGTCCCCGACCCCAACCGCCGCGCTGATGACCTGGCGGCTGTTATCGCCGCTCGCCGACCTCTCCGATATCGGCTGGCTGGGCGCGGTCGGCATGATTGGTGACCTGGGTTCGGACGCCCCGTTTCCCGAACTCGTCTCCGCCAAGAAGCAGTGGGGGCAAAAACATCTCACCGAGACTGTCGCTCTGGTCAACGCCGCCAAGCGGTCCGGCGCGCACGATACGGATACCTCGCTCCGCGCCCTGCGGACCGCTGTCGCCCCGCGCGAGATCGCCACGGGAATGGTCCCGGAGTACGATCTGCTCACTGAGTACCGGGCCGAGGTCCAGGCCGAGCGGATGCGCTGCGCCAAAACCGCCCCCCGGTTCGCGGGCGACTGGGCACTGCTCCGGTTTTCATCCCCCTGCCAGATCCACGGTCCGCTCGCCTCGTCGTGGGTCGGTCGCCTGCCCAGGCATCTCGTTCTCGCCGCAAACGACGGCTACACACCGGGCAATGTCCACTTCTCCGTTCGTACCCGTCGCCCGGACGAAAATCTCCTGACCCGCCTTCGCGCCTTTCGCGCGGACCTTGGCGTTCCTGAACTCGGTCAGGGACACGCCGAAGCCACCGGCGGGGTCCTTCCCGTTGCGACGTTCGAGAAATTGCTGGGCCTGCTGGGATTTTGATTCTTTCCCGGCTCCCGCCGTCCCGGGGAGTGGGAAGTAAAAGCGGGTACCCTAAACTATGACCGTCCATGCCCTCGCCGACCTGCTCTCCACCGCGATCAATCCCGCCCTCGTACTGCTGGTCCTGGAGGAACCGCTGCTGGGTCATCAGGGTAGACAGGAGCCGTGGCCCCGGTTTTGGGGAAGGTCCGCACTCTCCATCGGCGCTGCGGTCGGTCTCGCCGAGGCCGGGAAACACTACCAGATCTGGCCCGGGCATCCGCTGTTCCCCAGTGGACACATGACCTTCGCCACAGCGGCAGCGTCGTGTCTGATGCTGCGGCGCGGCCTACCCTGGCTAGGCATCGCCCTGCCGCTGATCGGGATCATGGGCATCAGTCTCGTGGTCGGTGGCTGGCATACCGGGACGGAAGTCTTTGGCGGGCTTGCCCTTGGCGGTTTTATCACCCTGGTCTGTTTCGGCCTCCTTCGGCAAGCCAGGCGGCCAGGCTGGCCGGGAGAGCCGCCCGCCGGACCGGATTTAATGCCCCAAGGAAAATTTGGTACAGGTCCTGGTACAAAACCGGGTTGACAGTCCTGTACAAGCGGTATATACTCCCCACATCGGAGTCAACGCCTCACCTTTCTCTCGCAATGATGCGCCCTCCTCACTAACGTCTGATGTGAGAACTCGCTGTCGAAGTTCTGACGCGTCGGTTTTTGATCAAACCTTTTGGAGGAGTTGTCGTGACACCCAATCTTAGTGTGCGTAGCCGCTCGGGGTTCACCTTGATCGAACTGCTCGTGGTGATCGCGATAATCGCGATCCTCGCCGCGATCCTGTTTCCGGTCTTCGCCCAGGCGCGGGAAAAGGCGCGGCAGGCAGCGTGCCTCTCAAATGAAAAGCAGATCGGGCTGGCTTTTCAGATGTATGCACAGGATTACGACGATGGGTTTCCAACCTGGAGTGATGGGCTGATAAAACCAGTCAAAACACCCGATCTGCTGGATTACCACTGGCAGAACAAGCTGCTGCCATACGTTAAGAACGGCAACCCGGTAGCCCGCAATTATACTGGTGTGTGGCAGTGCCCCTCGCTCGGATCGAACGGGGAGAGAACCACAGTTCTAGGTGGCTTCCCTGCCTCCTATGGCATGAACAACATGATCTTCTTCAATGATCTTGGCGCCGCTTTCACCACATCAGCGCTGGAGCGGGACTACCGCTACCCATTCCTCACCGAAATGGCCGAGCCGGCGGGAACCGTTGTCGTTGGTGAATGTGGTTCGGATGAACGGCTGCGAGCGCCGTTTGAGTTTGAGTATCGAAAGGCCGAGACCGCCCGGACTCTGGCGACATTCACCCGGGAACTGCCGAAACGCCACAATGGTGGTTCCAATTATGTGTTCGCGGACGGTCATGCGAAGTGGCATACCGCCGACGAAATGTACCCGCCGGGTCCGGGGACTTACGCGGTCAATACAAAGGCTGCCTATCGGGCCGCTGCGAAATACTTCGCGTATCAGCAGGTAGAGCGAAATCAATACGCCACCCTGGGCAGGTAAACCTCGACCGGTTCGAAGAGGCACAGCATCTCATTGGATATCGTGCTATTTTCGTTTCCCCACTTGACACTGAAACGGATATCGGTATATACTTCCGCATTCCTGAATTTGTATCCCGCGCGCTGGTGCATCATCTCATACGGTCGGTGCTGCGACGGAGCGGCTCTGTTTATCCTGCCAAAGCCATCACTCAGGAGGAGTGCTCATGTCTCATTACTCGGTTCATTTCCGCCGCGCCGGTTTTACGCTGATCGAGCTGCTCGTGGTCATTGCGATCATTGCCATCCTTGCCGCGATCCTGTTTCCTGTCTTTGCCCAGGCACGAGAGAAGGCACGGCAGGTGGCCTGCGTCTCGAACATGTCGCAAATCATGAAAGCAGCCATCATGTATCAGCAGGACCACGATGGGATGTTTCACCGACTGATCAATGGGAGGTTTGTTGCCAATCCTGACCCCAACGTAAATCAGGCATTTGGTCCGGAAGACATGCTTCTGCCCTATATCAAGAACGGCGGAGTGTTCGGGTGTCCCAGCGATCCGGTTGAGCGGGTGGATTGCTCGGGGGCGATCGGTTTTCCGATCTCTTACTCCTGGACACATTTCAACAAAGACCTCGCTCAGAATGCTTATGGGGTGTTCGCGTTGTGTGGCATTGGAAGCCCCTGTACCGAAAGTCAAACCTTTTATTCAGATTCGAAGACGGATTCCGAGATTGGCCGACCCGCCGAAACCGTTCTGATGTACGAGCTATGGAACACCCAATCCTACTCTCGAAGCTGGACCGCGTACCGGTATACGACGGCGAATATGGCGGCGGAGACCTTCATTTATCCCAGGGTGGCAACCGCAAGTAACTGCGGCGTTCCGAACGCGGCCAGAGTCACGTACGGCTCCCACGTCAACGCCAGCATTACCACCTACGGTTTCGCGGATGGGCATGTCAAATCCATGTCGCGCAAACAATTGATCCCGAACGGATGGTCGGTTGCCACCGGCGGCAGAAACCTGCTTCACTGGGATGAGCAGTACAAGTAGACGCCCGAAAAGAATGGACATGGCAACAGAACAGAAAAAACTGGCTGACGAGGAGCAGGCGTCCCGAAAGAAGATATTGCTGGTGATAGTCGCCGCCTTCATCGCGCTGGCTGCCGCCGGATACTCCGGCTTTCGGGCGCTGAATCCGCAGGAGGAGATTATCGGGTCCCTGGATGATCCCGCCTCCTATAAAAAGATGACTCAGCCTTAGAGGCCGGGGTGTTTCATCTGCTTATGAAGGATTCCGAAGGGCGGCGACACCACAGACGCCGTCGCCGTTTGCGGCGGCTACTGGGTGCAACGCGCAGCTCGACGTTGTGCTGATAGACCCTCCGCCTTTCGCGTCCGGGCCTTGTCAGCAAAAACTCACTCAGCATATATTCCTTTCATCTTCCCGATCCCGCATCGCAGTGCCCTCCCGTTCGATGGGTTCCGTAGTGAAGCGGAGTGCCCTTACCGTTATCAACCGCTTTTTTCAGAAGGAGTCCAGTCATGGTTCATCTCCCGCTCTCGCGTCAGTCTCGCTCCGGTTTCACGTTGATCGAGCTTCTCGTCGTGATCGCTATCATCGCGATTCTTGCTGCGATCCTGTTTCCGGTCTTCGCCCAGGCACGTGAGAAAGCACGAGGAATCGCCTGTTTATCCAACTGTAAGCAGATCGGGACTGCTCAGATGATGTACATGCAGGACAACGATGAGATCATCATGTTCTGGCGCAACGTTCCGACATCCAGGACCCTGGACGAGCAGGTAAGGGGAAGCTGGGTCAATATCATTCAGCCGTATATGAAGAGCGGCGGTGACTCCCGAGACCTCGCGACGGCCTCTGCCCTGCAGGAACCGCGCGGCGCGATGGCCTGCCCGTCGTTTGAGTATGCCAATATCCTCAAAGCGGCTTCCTCGCCGGGTTGCGTCTCGAACAGCTACAAAAGCCCGACCGCCGTTCTCGCGCATTACGGAATGTCCTTTCAATATACTAATACCAGCGGAACCGCGGGAGCGAGCGCGACGACGAATCGCTATTTTAACTGGGCGGGCAGCGGATGGGGGACTTCCGGAGGACAGGACGTTGCCCTTACGCTTCCTTATGGAGATGTTCGTCGCCCTGCAGAGACGGTGAATATCTCGGATGGGGTTACAATCATTCGCTCGACAACGGGTGGAACTCCGCGTG
>JACMJB010000385.1 GCA_014380815.1 Armatimonadota bacterium | reverse complement strand
TCGACGGCTCCAGTGATGGTGAGGGGGGCGGGGGCGGCAGGTGTTGCAGGGGCTTGGGCTTCGGCGGACGCTTTGGCATCCGAAGGAGACGGAGCGGGCACAGGAGAAGGAGACTGGGCTAAGACGACTTGTGGGGAGGAGACCACAGCCAGGGCCGCGAGGGTCGAGACGGGAACAAAGAGTGTTTTAATGAGATTCATTTTACTTTCCGAAGCCTGCGCCGGAGCCTCCGGCGCAGGGGCATGACCTTGATGACCTGTGATTCTGTCTTCTGATTGTCCACCTGCGCTGTCGAATCACCGTAAGATACCTGAGAACCATCAGACATCTAGCCAGCGGACAAATGGAAGTGATTCTGGGGCACGCTGCCAGACCGACGCAAAAGGGCTGGCGAGCAGTAGTGGGTGCGGCACCGAATTTGTGCTTTGCTTTTACCTTTGACCCTTCTGGACTGACGAAGCCCGACGATTCATGATGTGCTGCTGGACGCTCTCCAATGTGACCATGCCGACCAGCTGCCTGGAATCCATAACGAGAAGGGGCAGTCCGGGGGCAGACCGGCTCCGCTCCAGGGCTGTCTTCAGCGGTTCGTCGGGGCTGACAAATGCCATCTGACGGTTCATCAGTTCCGCGATGTAGGCGGCCCCTTTTCCACTGCGCAACCCTTTCTCGATAGCGCCGCGCGAAACGATGCCGAGCACCTCGTCCCCACAGGTGACCGGAAAGAAGTTCTGTGATTTCGGAAGGTCTTCCTGCGACACGTTGCCTAAAGTCTGATCCAGCGGCAGGGTCCGCACCTCGCGTAGCATTACCTCTTCCACCGTCATCCCCTGAATGTTGAGGAAAAAGTCATCGCTGAACTGCTCGCGGGAGGTGCCCAGCGCCACCAGGATCGCGAACAGAGACCAGTAAAAACTGCCCTGCGCGACACCGATCGCGACGCAGGCAATGGCGATCAGACGGCTGATAGCCACCACAATCTGGGTCGCTTTGACCCGCGGTACGCGCGACGACAGCACTCCCCTCAGTGCCTGACCCCCATCCATCGGAAAAGCGGGGACCAGATTCGCCAGCGCGAGGAACAGATTCAAAAAAAGAAACGTGCCTGCGGGGGCGCTCCCCGAAATACTGCGCAAAACTCCGGCATCCTGGTTCGTAACCGAAAGGACACCTATGGTAAGGGCCGCGACGAGAAGGTTGGCGGCGGGACCGGCAATGGCCACCCAGAACTCATCCTTCGGACGGTCCGGCGAATGGAGCGGTGCCATCCCGGAAAAAGGACTGAGTATCACGCTTCGTACCGGATAACCAAGCCACCTCGCCGCAAATGCATGGCCTGTCTCGTGGACAGTGATAACTACCAGCGCCAGCGACAGGATCAGCAGAGAATGGAGCGACCCCAGCGCGGCGAAGAGCATGGTCACCGCGAAAAGAAGGAGGGCAAACGTGCGATGGATACGAAACGGAACGCCAAAAATGGTCGCAAGTAATAGCGTCCCAGATTCGCGGTGGCGTTCGCTGGCGAGTGAGCGGGACGCATCCGCCCCTTCGGCGTCATTTTTGTGCATAGTTGTTCTCGAGCGTCTCTACCGAATGGATCGAGCAGGAATCAAAAAAACGGCCGATGCTTCCGCTTAAAGCCGCTGGAACAGGCCCGGTCCAGCCGACGACGCTGTGACCATCCGCGGATGGACTGCCACCACCACAATAGGGCAGTCGCGGTCCACACCGCAATCGTCGTCGGGATGAGCCAGTCCGGGGTGTTGTCCTCGGCTGCCGAAGGCCTGAACCAGGCCCAAACCGAAAACCCGGTGGCGATGGTCGCCCCTGCTGCCCGTAAGGTGCAGGCTTCCGGCGAGAGAGCGCGCTTCGCTCTCGGAGATCTCAACGAAGGCTTCCGATCATCTTCAGCTGTTCCACGATGGGACCGATCGCAAGCGCAGGCAGGAAGCTCAGCGCGCCGACAATGATCGCGGTCCCTAGAACGATCACGCCGAACTGGAGGGTGTCCGTGGGCAGAGTGCCCACCGTGGTCGGCCGCCGACCCTGGACCGCCAGGTGGCTTGCGAGAGCCAGAGCCGGAATGGCAAGCGCAAAGCGGCCTGCCATCATGGCGATTGCCATCGTAAAGTTATAGAACGGTGTGTTCGCGGACAGACCCGCCATGTTCTGTCCGTTGTTCGCCATACTGGAGGCGTAGCCGTAAAGAATCTCCGAAAACCCGTGGGGGCCAGAGTTGGTTGTCAGCCCCGCCAATCCACCCGGGGTAGTGACCGCCAGAGCCGTCAGCAGCAGGACGGTGCCGGGACCCACCAGAGAGTAGAGCAGAATCAGCTTCACCTCCGGCGGGCCGATCGTTTTCCCCACGAACTCCGGGGTCCGTCCCACCATCAAGCCAGCCAGGAAAAGCCCGACCAGCGCGATCATAATCATGCTGTAGAGACCGGTACCCAGGCCCCCGAAGACGATCTCGCCAAGCAGCATATTGATCAGTGGGACCAGGCCGCCGATGGGGGTGAAAGAGTCGTGCATCGAATTGTAGGAACCGGTCGCACCGTTTGAAGTCGTGATCGCGGTCAGTACGGACCCCCCGATTCCGAACCGGACCTCCTTGCCCTCCATATTTCCACCACTCACGCCGAGCGCCGCGACCTGCGGAATGCCCCCCTGCTCAGCGGTTCCGCAAATGAGAAGACCCGCGGCAAAGAGCGTGAACATCACTCCAAGCAGTGTCCATCCCAGCCTGGGACGATCGAGCAGTTTTCCGAACGTGTAGACGAAGCCAGCGGGCAGCACGGCGATCGCTAACATCTCGATAAGGTTAGTCAGCGGCGTCGGGTTTTCATAAGGGTGTGCGCCGTTGACATTGAAGAAGCCCCCGCCATTGGTCCCCAGGTTTTTTATCAGTTCCAATGCGGCGACTGGACCCTGAGCGATAATTTGAGAGCCGCCCTCAATCGTGCTTGCCTCGACATAGGGCATGAAATTCTGCGGTACCCCGAGAAAAACCAACGCTAAGCTGCCAATAAATGCAAGTGGTAATAAAACGTAAAGCAGGGCGCGCGTGAGGTCTACCCAGAAGCAGCCGAGACTGCTGGTGCGCTGGCGAACAAAGCCCCGCAGAAAGGCGAAACCAACCGCGAGGCCCCCCGCAGCCGCCATGAAATTCTGTGCGGCAAGCCCGAGCATCTGAGTCCAGTAGCGCATCGTGGTCTCGCCACCGTAAGCCTGCCACGTAGTCGTCGTGCTGAAGCTGATCGCGGTGTTCAGCGAAAGATCGGGGGTGAGCGGTGTCACCAGGTATTTTGCCTCGGGGCCGCCTGGGAGCAGGTACTGCAGACGGAGCAGCGCGTAAAGAAGGATCGTACCAATCAAGCTGAAAGCAAGAAAAGAATAGGTGTAGGACTTCCAGTCCATTTCCTGATCGGCGGATACCCCCATGAGGCGGTAGAGCGCCTTCTCCGCGGGGCGCAAAATCCGACTGAGGAAGGTGGTTTCGCCGCTGAAGACGCGAGCTAGGTAGTTGCCAACCGGAACGACAAGGACGGCGACGATCAGCAGAAACGCTACATACTGAAAAAAGTCGAGCGGTTTCATGGGGTTCTCCCTCGCCACCGCGCCGGGGTAAGACCCGGCGCGGCAGCCGGAAACAGGAGGTCGTTTCTAGATGAGGCGGGGATTCGTGGTAAGCGAAGTCGCTAGGGTGCAGGCGAAGCCGCGGGCTTCGGTTTGCTGTCCGGAGCGGCCTTGTCGAGTGCCAGGTTCAGCAGGACCACATTTACGCGAGGCTCGCCAAAGAGGCCAAGAGTGCGCCCCGCGGTATTCTCATCAACCAGCTTACGGACGGCATCTTCGCCAAGTTTACGAGCCGCCGCGACACGCGGTGCCTGAAGGGCAGCATTCTCCGGGCTGATCTCCGGGTCAAGTCCACTTGCCGAGCGGGTGACCGCATCGGCGGGGACCGAAGCATCCGCGGCGAGATTATTCTCTTTGCGATACGCGACGGCTAGCTGAGGAATCCCGGAATAGGACTCGTCCGCATCCTTGGTCGCGGGATCGTCCTCGATCCCCTTGATCAGCTTGCTGCTGGTGGGGCCAAGGTTGGAGCCACTCGATGCACCGGCATCGTAGCCGCCACCCGCCGCCGAAGGCCGGGAATGGAAGTAGCCGGGCTGTGCGAACGTCTGCCCGATCAGCTCCGAACCGATGATCTTTCCGTTCTGCTCGATCAGGCTGCCGCGAGCCTGTTTCGGGAACAGAACCTGGGAGATTCCGGTGATGGCGAACGGAAAGAAGAGTCCGGTGATTATTGTGAAGGCCAGTACGCTCATCAGAGCGGGGCGCAGTTGTCTAAGCATTGTTGTCTCCAGGGTGCCGTGCGAGAGGCGATTATGCAAGCCGCAGAAGCACCAAAAACCGGTCAATGATCCAGATCGCCGGGAAGGGGGCGACCAGCCCGCCGAACCCGTAGATCAGCAGGTTGCGGCGCAGGGTGGCAGCGGCGCTGATCGGCTTGTAGGCGATCCCCCGCAGGGCCAGTGGGATCAGTGCGATGATAATCAGCGCATTGAAAATAACGCAGGCGAGGATCGCTGACTCCGCGCTCGACGAGGTGCCGCCGGGACCAAGCTTCAGGAAGTTGATGGAGCCAAGCTCAGCGTAGGTCGCCAGGAACATCGCCGGGATGATCGCGAAGTATTTCGCAACGTCATTTGCGATCGAGAAAGTAGTCAGAGCGCCTCGGGTCATCAGCAGCTGCTTGCCGATCTCCACGACCTCGATCAGCTTGGTGGGGTTGGAATCCAGATCCACCATGTTACCGGCTTCTTTAGCTGCCTGGGTACCACTGTTCATCGCTACCCCAACATCCGCCTGAGCGAGCGCGGGAGCGTCATTGGTACCGTCTCCGGTCATGGCGACAAGCTTGCCGCCTGCCTGCTCCTTCTTGATCAGCGCCATCTTGTCTTCCGGCGTCGCCTGAGCCAGGAAGTCATCCACGCCCGCTTCATCGGCGATCGCCTTGGCGGTCAGCGGGTTATCGCCCGTAATCATGACCGTCTTGATGCCCATGGCGCGCAGAGCGTCGAACCGCTCCCGCATGCCGCCCTTCACCACGTCCTTGAGGTAGATGATCCCAAGCACCTTGTCGTTCAGGGAAACAGCCAGCGGCGTGCCGCCCGCCGATGCGATACGTGTGGTGATCTCGTCCAGTTCGGTCGGGATACGTCCGCCTTTTTCCTGAACGAATTTCTTGACCGAGTCGGTCGCGCCCTTGCGTACTTCCATGCCGTCAATGTTCACGCCGGACATGCGGGTCTGCGCCGTAAACGGGATGAACTCGGCCTCATGAGCGGCAAGCTCGCGACCCCTCAGCCCATATTTCTCCTTTGCCAGAACGACAATGGAGCGGCCTTCCGGGGTCTCATCGGCAAGGCTGGAAAGCTGGGCCGCGTTCGCCAGTTCTTCCACCGTGACACCGGGCAACGGCAAAAACTCCGCCGCCTGCCGGTTGCCCAGGGTGATTGTGCCGGTCTTGTCGAGCAGAAGCGTGTTGACATCACCAGCAGCTTCTACCGCTTTGCCGGACATCGCCAGCACGTTGTGCTGCATCACCCGGTCCATACCCGCGATACCGATGGCAGACAGCAGCCCTCCGATCGTGGTCGGGATCAGGCAGACCAGAAGTGCCACCAGCACCGTGACGCTGGGAGCCACACCGGAACCCGCGGCGCGGACGCTGTAGACCGCGTAGGGCAGCAGGGTGACAACGGCGAGCAGGAAGATAACGGTCAGGCCCGCCAGCAGGATCGAGAGCGCGATCTCGTTGGGGGTCTTCTGACGCTTTGCCCCTTCCACCAGCGAGATCATCCGGTCCAGGAAGCTTTCGCCAGGGTTCGCCGTGATGCGGATCACGATGCGGTCCGACAGAACCTTGGTGCCGCCGGTGACCGCGTCACGATCCCCACCGGACTCGCGGATCACTGGAGCCGATTCGCCCGTGATCGCCGATTCGTCCACCGAGGCGATCCCCTCGACCACGACGCCATCGCCGGCAATGACCTCACCCGCCTCGCAGACGATCAGATCGTCCTTGCGGAGCGCGGTTCCCGGAACGCTCTCCTCCTTGTTGCCGACCAGCCGCCGCGCGGTGGATTGGGTCTTGGCCTTACGCAGACTGTCGGCCTGCGCCTTGCCACGTCCCTCCGCCATCGCCTCCGCGAAGTTGGCGAAGAGGACCGTAAACCAGAGCCAGAGCGCTACCTGCCCGGTAAAGAGCGGGTTGCCCGTCTTGGTAACGAGTTCGCGGACCCAGTAGAAAGTCGTGAGGACGCTTCCGACCTCGACGACAAACATGACCGGATTCTTCGCGACGGTGCGCGGGTCGAGCTTGACAAAGCTTTCGAGGACAGCCCGCTTGATGATCTTGGGATCGAACAGGGAACTCGGGGCATTTTTGGGCCGGAACTGTCCACCACGGCCACCACCTGCGCTGGGCGGGGTCACAGGGGAGCTGGGCTTATCTAAAACGGTTGCCATATATTTCTCCTAGAACAGCTTTCCGCCGCTCATCTGGAACTGCTCCACAATGGGGCCGAGCGCAAGCGCCGGTAGATAGGTGAGCGCACCGACAATCAACACCACGCCGATCAGCAGCAGAACGAAGGTTCCAGTGTCGGTTGGGAAAGTTCCCGCGGAGGCCGGCACCAGTTTCTTGGCTGCCAGACTCCCCGCAATCGCGAGCAGCGGGATGATCATCAGGAAGCGCCCGATCAGCATCGCCAGTCCCAGCGTCACGTTATAGAACGGCGTGTTCGCTGTGATCCCGGCGAAGGCGGACCCGTTGTTGCCCGTTGCCGACGTGTAAGCATACAAGATCTCGGTCAGACCATGCGGGCCACTGTTGTTGACGTTGTTGTAGGTCGCGCCGTAGAACGTGTCCGATGACGAGCCGTATGCCGTGCCCGGGAACTGATTCAGTTTTGTGGCGAAGGTGCTTTCCGGCTCTTTGGGCAGGTTCAGGTTCGCACCAAGCGCTGTCCCGCCAAGGATCGACGCCGCCAGCACAAGCGTAGCGAGCATCGCCATCTTGACCTCGTATTGCTCGATCTTTTTGCCCAGGTATTCCGGGGTCCGTCCGACCATTAGCCCGGCGATGAAGACCGCCAGAATCGCAAACATCAGCATGCCGTATAGACCGGCGCCAACCCCACCGAAGATCACTTCGCCTGACATGATGTTGAAGAGGGGGATCAGGCCGCCAATCGGCGTGAAGGAGTCGTGCATCGAGTTGACTGCGCCGCACGAGGCCGCTGTCGTGATGGCCGCGAAGAGAGCCGAGTTCGCGATACCGAACCGGACTTCCTTACCTTCATAATTGCCGCCCGGCACACCGAGTGCCTGCACCTGCGGGTTGCCCGCCGCCTCGAAGCCATAGCAAACGAAGGTCCCGACCAGGAACATGACGCTCATCGCACCCAGCAGCGCCCAGCCCTGCCGGACATTACCCACCATTTTGCCGAAGGTGTAGGTCAGCGCGGCGGGAATCAGAAAGATCGAGAGCATCTCCAGGAAGTTGGTCAGTGGCGTCGGGTTTTCGTAGGGGTGAGCGCTGTTGGCATTAAAGAATCCACCACCGTTCGTGCCCAGCATCTTGATCGCCTCCTGAGAGGCGACCGGACCCTGTCCGATAGTCTGCGACGCACCTTCCAGGGTTGCTGCCTTGGTGTACTCCGCAAAGTTCTGCGGAACCCCTTGCTGCACCAGGATAAGGGCATAGAAGAGGCTGATCGGCAGAAGCACGTACAGGATGGCTCTTGTGGCATCCACCCAGAAATTGCCGATGCCCTCCGCGGAGCGGCGCGCGAAACCACGGACCAGGGCCAGTGCCACCGCGATACCAGTTGCCGCCGACATCCAGTTGTGGGGCGCGAGCGCCACCATGTTAGAGAAGTAGGAAAGCGTGTAATCTGGTGCGTAGCTCTGCCAGTTCGTATTGGTGGTGAATGACACCGCCGTATTGAACGCAAGGTCCGGTGTCATCTGCTTGGGACCGTAGCCCTGTGGGTTCAGCGGCAGCACACCCTGAAGCCGCAGCAGGATATAGGTGAGGAACAGCCCCATGACACTAAAGGCGAGCATAGCGAAGGCGTAGGTCGTCCACTTCATGTCCTCATCTTCGCGCACACCGAACAGGCGGTAAAGACCGCGTTCCACCGGTCCGAAAACCGGCGATAAAAACGTCCGCTCGCCCGTGAAGACACGGGCCATGAACAGACCCATTGGCTTCACCGTGAGCAGCAGCACGCCAAAGAACAGCGCGATTTGTAAGATGCCGTTGAAGGTCATCGTGTCCCCCTAAAACCGTTCCGGTCGCAGCAGCGCGTACATCAGGTACGCAAGGAGCAGGGCTGCGATCAAACCCGTCCAGATATAGTCAATCATTTTGAAAGTCCCTACAAACCTATAAACGATCACAGCCGCGAGTATACGCGACCGTTAAGGTGAAGAACGCGGTCACTATCACCAGGTAAAGCACATCCAGCATCAGTCACTCTTTCTTTCTCGACCCCTGCCTGGGGACGACATCCTAGCTGCTTCGCTTTTGCGGCATTGGTCGTGCGGGTGCACTCGTAGCAGCAACTCCAGCACTCGGCGAGCATCAGCACAACAAGCGCCACCCCTATCGCGGAAAACAGAAAGTCAACCATCTTATCTCTCGTGATTCGTTCGAAAGAGCAGCGCGCCCACGATGCAGGCACACATCACCGCCCACAAGCAAAGCACCTCGGCCATGTCGTCGTTCTTTCCGTTCCGTTCGTTGTCTGCGGGATGTGCCGCACGAAGCCACGGTGAAGTGGCGCCCGCTGCCGGACACCGTCCCGGAATTGTCATGTTCTTCCGTGACGCCCTTCCGGGCGATGGACAAACAAAAAAAGGCCAGAGGCGCCGCGGAGCATCGCCGCCCCGTGTTACCCACACGGGCGCTTTCTGCACCACGAACCTCTGGCCTCCCCCGCGACTGGTGGGACGCGTTTCCGCGTCCCGCCCTTCGCTGTGGCAACCAACCGATTACTTTTTTCTTTACGTTATTCGATTGAAACCGCTTGTAACAGGTAGCCTAGCTGGTACGTCTGGGTCCAACTCGGTTTAGCTGGTCCAGATCCTGCCGAAGAAGGCGCTTCTCGACATCCTGTGTCAGCATATAAACCTCGACCTGCTCGGCGGCGTCCACGTCCAGATCGTAATAGCTCCTTAAGATCGTACAATCCACCAGTTTGGAGACGATACCCTCGATCTCGCCGCGATGGATGCTTCTCAGCTCCTGTCGCGCGGATTTGATCAGTCGCCGCCCCTCGTCTGACACAGCAAGATGCGCCTCGGTTGGTGTAAAGATACCGCCGCTACGGACCACGACCATATCGCCGACCAGACTTGCCCGAACGTCTGCGGCACCACGGCCTTGCTGCTCCCGCTGGAACCGTACGATCGCATTTGCTACCTCCGCCTCGATGCTTCCCTTCGTCCGTGTCATGTCGCTTTCCGCAGGTCCGCCCGCTGCGGCAAAGTGTACCTCTTAAAAGCGCAAAAGGCCAGCACCTCCGACGGGCGCGTTCGCGCTCCATTCGAGGTGCTGGCCTACGATCTGCACCGAGCCGCGCGATTCGCGAAAAGCCCCTTGCTCCGTCAACCAGAAATCAAAACCGTGTTATGGTAACGCCGAACCAAACCGTTGTCAAGGCCCCAGTGGGGGCCAGGGCCGACTTTTTTACTGGTAGTATCCCGGCTACAAATGCGGCGATCCGTCCTACTCGATGCGGGCCAGCAGAAGGCAGACATCGTCGCGCACGCCCTCCTGCGCATAGGTATCCACCCCCCGAACAAGCTGGGAGACAATAGAGTTCGTTGTCGCGCCCCTCTCCGCTGCTGCCTCGGACAGAAGCTGGGCTACCCCTGCGGTGTTCAGCATATTCCTGCGCGTCGGCCCCGCTTCGGTCAGGCCGTCCGTGAAGAGAGCGATCAGGTCGGAATCGAAAAGGGAAATCTGCTTCTCTTCGAACTTTGCGCCCGGAAAAGCGCCCAGCACGGCCCCGGTCGCAGGTAACTCCTCGGTAAGGCCATCCGAAGCCCGCCACACCAGACCCGGCTCCTGACCGCAGGATACGTAAGTAAGCTCCCGGTTTTGTGGGTCGAAAACGCCAACAAAGAGCGTGGCGAATCCCGCCAGCAGGCTGTTTTCCGCCAGCATATCGTTGAGGCGGGTCACCACCCCACGAACCGAGGTGTCCTTCGTAGATGCATCACCGGTGCTATAAAGAACTGCCCTCAGCATGTTTCTGATGGTGGCGACCTGTGCAGCGGCGGCGAGACCTTTACCTGCGAGATCCGCTACCACAAGGGCCGTACGGTTTTCTTTGAGAGAAACGATGTCTAAAAAGTCGCCGCCGACCCCTGCCTCCTCCAGCGCAGGGCGGTAGAAGCTCGCCAGTTCCAGGCCAGGGGCCGTATCGGGTGGGACGGGAGTGAGTGCCGCTTGAAGCTGCTGCGCGATATTGCGCTCGCGCTCCCGGATTCGTACCGCTTCCACTGCCGCCCGCGTTTGTGCGGCGATGGATTCCACCAGATCTATCTCCCCTGCGGTCCAGGCTCGTGGGCTATCCGCCATCGTGATCCCCAGTACCGCCGAGAGCCGACCTTCGCCATTAAAGAAAGGCACATTCAGGATTGACCTGATCCGCATCTCATCGGCGACTTTCCCTGCCGTCTGCTCCGTCCAGCCATCGTGACGTCCTGCCGCCGCGCGGACATCTTCAATCGCCAGCGTGCCGCCCTGGAAGAGAGAAGTGATGTCCACCGCAAACTCAGACAGGCGGTGTTGACCCCCAATAGAGTTCAGGTCGTCCCGGCTTGGTGTGACCCAGCCTTCCGCGAAGATAACGCTGTCACGGGAAGGGTCAATATCGGCGAAGTACGTGCGATCTGCGCCGAGGGCTTCTCCGATCGCAGATAGGGCGAGGCGGCGCACCGCATCCGGTTCAGCGGCGGCAAGCACTGCCTCACCGATGCGGGCCACAATATACTCCCGTTCCGCCCGCGCCCGCTCGGCGGCGAGCAGCCGCGCCGCTTCCAGCGCGGACTGAAGCTGAGAGGCGACTGTCTCGACGACACGCACCTCATTGGGTGTCCACCGGCGCGGACCACCCGACGCCGCGACCGCAAGCACGGTCATGGCATTCCCGACCTGGATCGGAACGCGAATCAGGGCGCGAAGCCCCAGCGCCTCCAGAGGAGACGGCTCCGTGGCGGAGTCGCCCGGCGAAAGGAACTCCCGCACGTCCTCGACAATCTGAATGCCACCAGCCCGGTATGCGGGGTCACGATTAATCGAGAATCGTGCCATCGGGTAATCGCCCGCGATCGGCGGAAGACCGTCGCGGTGCCATTCCGGCAGCAAACGTGCCTCGCCCCTCTCTTGATCGTAGGTACCGTAGTAACAGCGGTCGGCTCCAATTGCCTGACCGAGCGCGGTGACGGCTGTTTGCAGAATCGCCGCAGAGTCGAGCGGGCTGTCGCGGATTGCGGCCCCGACGGTGTTGGCGAGCGTTTCACGTCGCAGAGCACCTTCAAGCGCCTCTTCCGCCTTGCGCCGCTCCGACACGTCGCGAAACACCAGAACAACGCCTGCGATCCTACCGGCGGAATCCCGCACCGGTGCCGCGCTGTCGTCTATCGGAACCTCCGTGCCGTCGCGCCGAAGCAGAGCGGTGCGATCAGAACTGGGCAGACCGACCGTCTTTCCTCCGCGCAGCACACGATCCACCGGGCTTTCTGACCGCTGCCGCGTCGTCTCATTAACGATGTCAAAAACCACGGCGGCGCTTTTGCCGCGTGCTTCCTCCTCTGCCCATCCGGTGAGCGACTCGGCGACAGGGTTGATTCTGGTCACCCGACCACGGGCGTCGGTCACCAGAACGGCATCGCCAATGCTGTAGAGCGTAGCCCCCAGACGGTTGCGCGCGGTCTGCTCGGCATCTAATGCCCGCTCATACTGTGCCGCAAGGCCACGCAGTTGGCGGCGCGTCGTTATGCCGAGCAGTCCTCCGACGAGGAGGGTGATCAGGGAGCCTCCGACAAGCGTCCGTGTCGCCGCGATTTCCGCGGCACCGGCTCGATCCCGCCGCAGCCCTTCCTCGGCATTGAGGATCGCGGCAAACTGCTGGCGCACGGCGTCAAACCGAAGTTTCCCCACCGCCAGAGTTTGGCGGCTGATCGAGCTTCCGCGTCCCCCTGCTCCGTTTCGGATCTCTCTTTCGGCGTCCTTCTGCCACTGCGTGAAGTCGGCACGTACCGTTGAGATCCGCGCCACCTGCCGAGGATCGTCCCCAACCAATCGCATCAGAGTGTCGAGAGAGGGTCCCACCTGCTTCTTCGCGGCGGTATAGGGTTCTAGGAATGCAGGATCATCACTTGCAAGAAGGTAGCCTCGCTCACCCGTTTGCATATCCAGGATAAGCTTGAGCGTCTGATTCGTTTGCCGGATGACGGTGTCGGAGTGATTGACCGCGCGTGCCGCCGACAGCAGGGCGAGGACCTGCCAGAGAAGCAGACCCGCGAGGGTAAGCATCGCAATCAGCGGCGGGAAGATCGCGCGGCGAACTGCCTGGTTGTAGCCGATGCGGGCCGACAGTTCGCTGCCGTCGCTCCCACTTGACAGGGGTGCTGGGTCGGATGGGAGTTTATCGGCTGGGGTCATTACCCTGGGAGGTCTCGGCTGAGGTCTCGATCATTGGACTCTTTTTTCGCCCCGCGGCTCAAAGCAGGCAGAGAAGCAGACATTGACAGTATACCGAACAAACCCCGTGCCAGACCGGGTACTCCGTCAACAGATCGGGGAGTCGTGTGGAGACAACCGGCCCGCAGACAGAACAGCCGCCGCTGAGTCCGCATCCATCTCTCAGGGGACTGATTGAAACGGGTACACTCAGGGCAGCCGCACCGCGGTTGATAAAGGAGTAACGCGATGCGTATGCCCCCGCCCCTGGAACTGACGGGCGATCCCGACGAGAGAAATTACAAAAGCGCGAACTTTGTCCTCGGCTCGCTGACCACCGTCACGCTGTACCACGACTATATTTGCCCCTGGTGCTGGATCGGATTCATTCACGCACAACGTCTGCAGGCTCAGTATGACCTTCGGTTTGATTGGCGGGGCGCGGAACTGATCCCACCGGGCATGCCCTATGAGGCCGCGCCGCCCAAGCCAGCGAACCTAAACGCGCCGCCTGCCTCACCGGCCCCAAAAGGCCGCTTTGATCTGTTCGTCCAGACGGAAGGCCTGGTGATGCCGGAGCCGCGCCCCAAGTTTGTCCGAACGCATTCCGCCCTACTGGGGGCGGAGTGGGCCTGGCACCAGGGCGGCGACGTCTTCGACCGTTACAATGCAGCCGTCTACCGCGCCTACTGGGAACAGCAAAAGGATATCGGCGAGGTGGCGGTTCTGGTCAAACTCGCCGAAGAAGAGGGGATAGATGCGGAGGCCATGACCCGCAGCATCCGCGAGGAGCGGTACAACGACAATATCGTGCCGTTCGACGACGCCGCTTATGCGACCGGGATTCGCCATGTTCCGACGTTCCTTTTTGGTGCGGAGGAAAGCCTGGCGGAGGCAAATTATTCGGATTTGACCCATGCTGCGGAACGCTTTCTCTTTCGTCGGGAACGGCACCGGGCCAGGAAAGGATCGGGGTGAGCAACGATGCGTATCGCCCGCGCCGAGGTAAACGGCGTGACGACTTACGGGATTGTGCAGCCGGACAGTCATCTGTATGATCTGCCGCGAATGATGCTGACGGTCCGGGAGATGCGAGGTCAGGTAGGGGATACCCCACGCAGCATGCTGGATACCGCCATGGGTGGCTCCCGCTTGAACGAGGCGTTTCTGGATGCGAAGCGGGAGCTGGAGGCGCATGGCCTGCTGACCCGGTTTGCCCTGCCGGAAACCGCGCGCCTTCTTGCGCCCGTCACCCGGCCCAACCGCATTCTGGCGATTGGCCGTAACTATGCGGAGCACGCGAAAGAGCAGGGCGAATCGGTCTTCGCCGAACCGATCGTGTTCTTGAAAGCTTCCACCAGCGTGATCGGGTCCGGGGCGGCGATCGAGATTCCCGACTGGATCGGACAGGTAGACTTCGAATCCGAACTCCTCGTGGTGCTGGGAAAAGGCGGCAAGAATGTTCGTGAGGAAGAGGCAATGGGGCTGGTCGCGGGCTACACCGTTTTCAACGACGTGACCGCGCGGACGCAGCAAAAGGCGGATCAGGAACGCAAGCATCCCTGGTTCCGGTCCAAATCACTGGACACCTTCGGGCCGATGGGGCCGTATCTGGTCACCGCCGACGAGGTGCCCGACCCCCACGCACTGCGCATCACGTGCAGGGTGAATGGAGTTCTGAAGCAGGATGATACGACCGGCTCGATGGTATACCGGATCCCCGCATTGATCGCCTTTCTCTCTCGGTGGTTCGCACTGGAAGCAGGGGACGTGATCGCGACCGGGACGCCCTCCGGTATTGGACCGATCGTTCCGGGAGACACGGTGGAGTGCTCCGTGGAGGGTGTCGGTATCCTGACAAATCCGGTCGTCGCGGCTTCTTAGCGCTCTTTGCCCATTTCCTAGGCCCCCGGTTGACGATCAGGCAACCGGGGGCTTTTCAGCAGCCCAGGCAAACATCTGATTGATAATCAAACGAGTGTTTGATACACTGGGTTAGCAGGGTTTGGGTGGCAAGGAAACCGGAGCGATGACAGAACACGAGCAGCAACAGGAGAAGGATCTGAGCGATGACGCGGCGGCGGCAACCTACGAGTTTCGCTGGGATGTCGAGATACCCGTGGGAGAGCGCCGCTACGGTCAGAAGTTCATGAAGCAATGGAAGCGGGTCCTTCAGGCACAAAAGATGGGGCCGCTGGTTTCCGCTAAGCTATCGCCGCACGGAGTGCGTTTTCAGCTCTGTGTGACCGGCGAAGCGGAAAGCCAGCAGATCGTGGAACGCGAGGCGGAGGTGGCCGAGGAGCTTGCCCATCTGCGGTGGACGAACGATTATCCGCCAGAACAGTGCATTGCGGGGGAGCCTGCGGGAAGGCACCCGGCGGGGTGGCAGGGGGTCCGGGTCTGGATGACGTTCTCGCGGCAGGATGTCGAGACCGCTCTGAGTAAAAAGCCTCGCATTTGAGAGGCGGGATAAGCAGGCTGGGTGTAGCGATTTTACGGCAAGGACATGAAAACAAGCGATGGCAAGCAGAGTTTGGAAAGATGGGACGCGGCGTGGGATCGCCTATGTGGAGGGTCGAGAGACTGCGGAGCGGATCATGACGATCGCCGGACGGCGAAGGCTGCTGGAGGCTGCTTTAAACGGGACGACACAAACCCGTCGCCGGATCCCCACAGCGCCTGCTGAGGAGATCGCGCTCGACGGGGCGATGGCGGTGTATTCGGATAAGCGTGGCCGGCCGTTTGCCTGGCAGATTCCGTTTGACATCAAGTGCTGGGAAAAGGTCGCTGCCGTGCTGGAACCTGCAAAGTAGCGTTCTGGCGGGGAGAGAAGGGGAGATACCAGAGGCTGGTCGGGTGTTTTGTTCGTCGCGAACAGCTTTTTGATTAACCGGGGAAAAGAACCGGTATAATAGCGTTAGAACTTTTGGTCATGTTTGCCCCCTGGATATGGCAGGCAAACACCGCAAGGAGACGATGCGACGTCATGCGCCGCGATCCCGCACAATCAGGCGCAACGGAGCGCGCTGGCGGGGAGACTATTCCTCCTCCGGTCCCTGATGGTTTCTTTCCGCCCAGGGACTCAAAGCAAGTGGCGATGGATTGCCTGTCGCCGAACCCGGTTCTAGACACGTCTGGTCTGATGCCGGACAATCCCCCGGAGCACCGAGAGCGCCTGCATTATCTGGAAGCGCTGGCTGCTGCCTCAAATGCGATCAGCGGGACACTCGACCCGAACCAGGTCAGCAACCTTCTGCTGGTCAAGTCCATCGAACTCCTGGATGTTCCCGCCGCATCGGTGATGCTGCTCGATGACCACAATGTGGTGCGTATCGTTGCCGCGAAAGGACTTTCTCACTCCTACCTGGAGTCTCAGGGTGGGCCGCTTGAAGAGAGCATCGCCGGGCGAGCGCTTGCCGAGGGGCGGACGTTTGCCTCCTGGGATCTGCGGCAGGCTGTAGACCCCGCTCTTGCGAAAGCCGCTGTGGACGAGGGCCTTATCTCGGTCGCCTGTGCCCCCATGTTTTTCGGGACTCGTGCCGTTGGCGCACTGAATATCTACTGTCGGCAGGAGCACTGCTTTACCCCGGACCAGTTTCATGTCCTCTCGCTTCTTGCCGCTCATGGGGCGGTCGCGCTCTCCAATGCCCGTGCGTATCGCCAGCTTCGCGCGCAGGCCGCGGAAGTCCGTGCGAGCTTTCAGCGTGTCGGGGCCGCCCTTACCAACTCACTGGATCTCGGCGATACACTGCGTCTTATTGTGCAGCTTGCCGTGGAGATGACGCACGCATCGGGCGGCGCAATGTTCATGGTCGAAACCGACGAGGAGGGCGGCGGATTGCTGCTTTCGGCGGCCCGGGGCCTGGAACGCCGCTCGATCCGCCGGTTTCGGCGAATGCCCCTCGCGGGCCTGGCAAAACAGGCACTGGAGGAAAAACGGGTGATCGTGGTGGCTGACACGCGCGAGCGCCCCGATATCGCCTTTCCCACCCTTCGTGACACGGAGGAATCCGAAACAACGGAAACTCGGTCCGCGGTCTACGTTCCGGTCATGGCCGGTGACCGCCCGGTCGGTGTCCTTGAACAGTATGCGTCTCTCGCGAACGCCTTCGAACACAGTGATGTTCAGCTTCTGTCTACGTTCGCCCACCAGGCATCGGTCGCCATTGAGAACGCTCGACTCTACGCGCAGGAGCGTGATATCGCACAGACCCTGCAGCGGGCATTTCTCCCCGAATTACCGCATGCCATCAGTGGCTTTCAGATCGGGCGAATCTACGCTCCCGGCAGCGAGATCGCCTCTGTCGGCGGCGATACCTACGACCTCTTCGAGCTTCCCGATGGCCGCATCGCAGCCATGATCGCGGACGTATCCGGTCAAGGGACGCACGCGGCCACCCTGGCGGTCATGGCAAAGTACACCATTCGCGCCTACGCCCTGGAAGACCCGGAGCCGTCCTCGGTGGTGCGTCGCGTAAACAATGCACTGGTTCACCAAACGGGTGATTCCACGTTTCTG
>JACMJB010000384.1 GCA_014380815.1 Armatimonadota bacterium | reverse complement strand
GAAATTTATAGCATCGTAGAGAGCAAATCGCGCTTAGAAACCACCTTTTTGTTTCATCTTTCGGACGTTAAAGTGAATGGTGAACTGAAGGAGGGCTTGTTTGTCACGTTATTTCCACCAGCATCACAGGTAGTGAATCGAATCAAAGCACCGGGCCGAGCAGAGAAGGAACCGAATTTGTTTCCGTTATCGGAAGTGTGGAAGAAGGAATAGCGGTTGATCCAGCCAGGTTCTTCTTAGGTACCATGACTGCAGGCAAAAAGGTAAGCCGCGAGTTAGTCATTCATGACGCGGGAAGCTGGTGGACCGGGTGCCGCCCGACCGGGTCTGGTCCCACGCCGACACTCTGTGCGCGGACCACGAGAACCTGCCTCTTCCCGTCCGGATGTGCGCCGGTTTCAATGCCCTCCTGGACCATCACCGAAACACCCTGCGGTTTTCCTTTGAAGGCTGCCAGTCCCTGACAGATGGTGCCGAATTCCTCTTCGTGACCCGCGAAATTGGAAGCCCGGTGAATTTTCGGTGTTATTCGTCTCGATTCTGGGTAACATGCCCGCTGTGCGCTTCTAGAAGCCGCGGTCACGCGGGTGTCGTCACCCCGCCTGGCCCACGCAGACTCCCTGAACTTATGCCCCTCAGCCTGTGGTAAAATCGCCGCTCACACGCCCTGTGCTTCCAGAACCATCATCTGTTATCGTCTTTCCCCCGTTCGGCGTGGCACGGACCAACCCTCAGCAAATCGCTGTATCGCTAGTATCACTGTATCTCCGAAAGGAAAACCCATGAATATCTGCGTCATTGGAACCGGCTACGTCGGACTGGTCACGGGGGTTGTCTTCGCCGACCTTGGCAACGAGGTCGTCTGCGTGGACAAGAACGAGGAGAAGATCGCGCTTCTCAAGGCGGGCGTCATGCCGATCTATGAGCCGGGGCTGGAGGAGGTGGTGGGACGCAACGCCGACGAGAAACGTCTGACCTTCACCACGGACCTGGATTCCGCGGTTCGCAAGTCCGAAGTGGTCTTTATCTGTGTCGGAACGCCGCCCAAAGAGGACGGGTCCACGGATATGAGCCAGGTCGAGGGGGCCGCCCGAGGGGTCGCCGCCGCGATGGATCGTTACAAGGTCGTGGTTAATAAATCCACTGTCCCGGTCGGAACCGGCAACTTTGTTCGCGAGATCATCGAAACGAACCGCCGCCGTAACGTGGACTTCGATGTGGTCTCCAACCCTGAATTCCTGCGCGAAGGCTCCGCGATCCAGGACACGCTGCATCCGGACCGGATCGTGATCGGCGCGCCGAATCAGATCGTCGCCATGAAGATTCTGGAACTGTACGCCCCGCTGGAGCGCCCCATGATCATCACCGATGTCGCCTCGGCGGAGATGATCAAGTACGCCAGCAATGCCTTCCTGGCCTGCAAGATCTCGTTTGCCAACTCGATTGCCAACCTTTGCGAGGAGGTGGGGGCCGATGTTCTCCATGTGGTCAAGGGCATGGGCAGCGACTCGCGCATCGGGCAGGCGTTCCTGCAGGCAGGCATCGGTTACGGCGGTTCGTGCTTCCCCAAGGATGTGCGCTCGCTCCAGCATACGACCAATCATTACGGCTGCGACTTCCCGCTCCTTGATGCCACGATCGAGACCAACGAGGAGCAGCCGAAGCGCTTTATCCGCAAGATCGAGGCCGCACTCGGCTCGTTTCAGGACAAGAAGGTCACGGTTCTGGGACTCGCCTTCAAGGCCAACACCGACGACATGCGCGATGCCAAGAGCCTGGATGTGATCACCGCCCTGCTTGCGGGCGGCGCAGAGGTGACCGCCTATGACCCCATCGCAATGGAGAATACCAAGCGCATCTTCCCCCAGATCGGCTACGCCAAGAACGCCTACGAGGCGGCGGAGGGCGCGGATGCCGTCATCGTGGTCACTGAATGGAACGAGTTCAAGCAGATCAATCTGGAGCGCTTGAAGGAGACCATGAAGGGCAGCCTCGTTCTCGATGGCCGCAACCTGTACGACCCCGCGAAGAT
>JACMJB010000383.1 GCA_014380815.1 Armatimonadota bacterium | reverse complement strand
CCACGGTCGAGGTGCTGACCCCGGACTTCCGGGGACGGCGTACCGCTATTGAGACGGTCTGCCGGGCGCATCCCGACGTGTTCAACCACAACACGGAGACGGTTCCGCGTCTGTACCGAACCGTTCGACCGCAGGCCAAGTACGAGCGCTCGCTTGATTTTTTGCGGACCGTGAAAGAGATTGACCCGACCATCTACACCAAGTCCGGGATCATGCTTGGTCTTGGCGAGACGGAGGCCGAGGTTCTCCAGGTACTTTCCGACTGGAAAGATGCCGGGGTAGATGCCGTCACTCTGGGACAGTATTTGAAGCCCGGGAAAGGCTATCTGGATGTGGTGGAGTACCTTCACCCGACCCGCTTTGAACGCTACAAGCAGATTGCCGAAGAGATGGGCTTTCTGTACGTGGCATCGGGTCCATTTGTCCGCTCATCCTATAATGCCATTGACTTCTCCAACAAGTTTTTACGCCGAGAGGCCGCCACGAAAGGCTCTGACCCGTCGGCGACCGCTCCGTCGCTTCCCGGTCTCCGCCGACTGGAACTGCCCCTCGCGGTTCGGTAACCGCCACGTGGTCAGTTTCATCAGGCCAGCAGGCGGTTGATGGCCTTTCTACGCCGCCGTGCACCGCGCTCCCCGCTTTCCCTGGCGCAGCGCCTTCTCGCCCTGACGGTTTTTCTGGTGCCGCCCTCGGTCCTCTGCGTTTGGGGAGCGAGTGCGTTTATCCGGCAGATTGATGGCGCACTCGCACAGGCAGCCCCGCTCGCCTCCGCGGAAGTATCCCGTTCCCTTCGGCGAGAGGTTCGCATCGGTCGTCTGGAATCAGACCTTACGAGCGGTGGGATCCTCGCCCTCATCCGACGCCGATCCCAGTTCGGAACGGTCCCCGTGATCGCTTCGGATGTTTCCGTTGCCAATGGGACGACTATTGCCGGAAGTGGGCTGGTGGCATCGGCGCGGCGGGTGACCGTTGATCTGAATATCCCCTTGCTGCTGGGGGGGCAGACCGCAAGTGGCGGCGTGCCGCGCGTCACGGTCACCGATCCTTTCCTGCTGCTCGAGCGGTTCCGGGATGGCTCGTTCAACGTCACCAAACTGCTCCCGAAAAAAGATCCAAATCAGCCGCCCTCACCCCCATTTCGCACCTATGTCGCGCTGGAGAATGGCCGCGTCAGGTTTCAGGACTTCCAGACCCGTATCGCGACTCCGTCGGCACCGGCGGTAAACTCCGTTCAGAATCTGAACGGTTTTGCGGACCTCAGTGGTGCCCGCGAGTTTCGTTTTGTCGCGAGCGCCCGCGCGCAGCGGGGCACTCCGACCGCCCAGCGGCTTACCGGCCTGCTGAAGGTTGACGGCTCCCTGGGAAGGGGGCTGCCCAGCGTCCGCCCCGATGCCCCTTCGAAAGAATCTGCTCGCTATCTGATCCATTTCGCCGCGACGGGAGCCGCCGCTCGGTACTGGCTGCCCTACTTCGTGGCGCTACCCGCAATCCGCATAACCAGCGGCACCGCGGATGTGGACGCTACCCTCGCCGCGCCGCGCCCCCCCTCGCCAGGCACGCCAAACCCGCGCCTGGGCATCGCCATCGGCGCGCGATTCCGTAATGGACGTATCGAAGCCGAAGCTCTTCCCGTGCCGCTTACCGATGCGGTGGGACGCCTTGCGTTCTCCGAGGGGGCGCTGGATTACGATGCCGCGGGACGGGTGCTCGGGGAGCCGGTCTCAAGCTCCGGAACGCTGTGGAACCTGACCGCACCGGAGCTAAGTGCGGCGACGAGAGTTCGGAAAGAGGTTCCCAAGCCCCAGCTTGCGGTTACGCTGAGGGCCGATCGGGTTCCTCTGGAGCGGTCCCTCGCCACGTTTTTACCGAAAGGCGTCCGGGTGCCAAGCGGCCTCCGCGTCTCCGGCGCTGCCGCCATTACAGCGGCATTCAACGGCTCGCTGGGCCAGCCGGTCATTACGGCAATCGCTTCGCTGCCTTCCGGTCAGATCGCGTATCAGGATTTTCCACCTCTCTCCCGCATCGCGGCCAACCTGACCTACACACAGGGGCTGCTCGGGGTCACAAACGCCACCGCCCAAATCGCCGGAGGGGGGACTGTTCGAGGTCGGCTGGGGCTACGCCTTGCGCCGAGCACCTCCGGTGGCGAGGCGGAACGAGGAAACTCGGTCTTCGCCGCGAGGGTAGAGAACGTCCCACTGCCGCGGCTCGCCGCGCTTCGTCGCCTGGTTCCTATCGGCAACAGGGCACAGCCGCTGCGACTGGCGGGGAGCGGAAGCGTTGATCTCACGGGGAAGCGAGTGCGGGGCCAATTCTCCGCTGCCGCCAACGTCCGAACCAATGGGCTGGCGCTTGGAAGTCTCTCGTTTCCGGTCGCAAGTGCGCGGGTCATCTACGATAAAGGTGTCGTCTCCCTGCCCTGGGCGCGGGTCCTGTCTCCCTCCGGTGCGGCGACCGTGCGGGGTGGGGTCGGGACGGGCGGGGCACTGTCCCTGCGTTTTGCCCTGTCCAGCCTCGACCTACGGGGACTCGCCTCCGCACTGGGGCTTTCGGGGATCGGGGGGACGCTGACCGCCTCCGGGACGGTCGAGGGCACAACGGCCGCCCCTCGCGTTCTGGTGGAGCGCGCCGTCGCGCTCAACCTGAAGTACCAGATCGGGGCGACGCCCGCGGAAAATGGCCAGGTGGCGTCGCCACCCCGAACGCTGGCTCTGGACACGGTCACCGCCCGAAACCTCGTGCTCACCCGGTCTGATCTGGTGATCGCGGACCCGCTATTGCTCCGCCGCTACCCCGCCGTCGTGGCGGTCTCCGGACGGATTTCGGATCTGCTGCCATCGAATAGCGCGTCCGGCAGGGGCGGCCCCCGTCTCGCGCTGACCGCGCGAATCAGCAATCTGGACTACGCGGAAGTTCTCCGACAGCTGGGGGTTGAGCCGCCGATTTCGATCACGCCCGGGCAGACGAACTCCGCTGCCATAGACTCTATCTTCACACGCAGCGCGCCGCGTCCCCTCGTGATTCCAACCCAACCTAGGAGCAGAGGCCCGTTTCGCAGCATCGCGTCGGCGGCGGCGAACGCCACCAGCAGAGCTGGAGCCGCCTTTAGCGGGTTCGTCAATGAAAGCACGGTGCGAGTCACCGGACCGATTCGGTCTCCAAGCATCTCCGGCGCGGCGCAGCTAGGACGACTGCTGATCGGACCCTATCCCGTGGACGGAGGCTATGTCCGGTTCGCTTTCGGACCGGATGGCTCGTCGCTTCCGGAGATACGTCTTCGTGCCAGCGTCGGGGTAATCACCGCCAGCGCCTCGCTCGACAAGAACGGAAAGATTCAGGGTACATTTCGCGCGCCAAATCTGAGGCTTGCGCCGCTCTCCTTTCTTACTGAAGGGGTTGTCGGTGTATCGGGTGACCTTTCGGTAGCGGGGACTCTGGCTGGCGACCTCCAGAACGCGGTTGTTCAGGCACAGGTGTTCCCCTCGACGGTGGAGATTGCGGGAACGTCGCTAACCGGGGTCGCGGCAGATTCCATCGTTGTTCGGTACCGCGCCGCCAGCAAGACCTCCGATCTGAGCGTTCCCAAACTGTCTTTCGTGCAGGGGGGAACGCAGGTTTCGGCAAACGCTGTCCGGTACAACTTCAGCAATGGCAGGTTCGCCGGTGACCTGCGCGTCCAAACCGGAGACATTGGCGTGCTTCTCGACACGGTGCGCCGGTCGGGTCTGGCAGACACGCCTGCAGGGGCGGGGATCGTGCGGAGTCTCAATGCACTGCCGTATCCGGTATCTGGAACCTTTGTTCTCAACCGGCTGGCTGTCAGTGGGCGGATCGCAAACGGTCTGTTTACCGAGCGCAGCGTGACCGCCGATCTTCAGGCGCGAAACCT
>JACMJB010000066.1 GCA_014380815.1 Armatimonadota bacterium | reverse complement strand
CGTATCCGGTATCTGGAACCTTTGTTCTCAACCGGCTGGCTGTCAGTGGGCGGATCGCAAACGGTCTGTTTACCGAGCGCAGCGTGACCGCCGATCTCCAGGCGCGAAACCTGCGCGTTGGAGACTACACGGCAAACACTCTGGATGCGGAGGCATCCCTCCGGGGAGATCTGATCCGTATCGTGAACGCACAAGTCGTAAACCAGGACACCACCCTGCGTGGCTCCGGCACGATAGACCTGGCCCCCGGTGGGCGCATCAACCTTCTCGCGGAATCAAACCAGGCATCGCTGGATATTATCCGCGCGCTTCCCGGTCAAAGTGCGTTCCCTGTGCGAGGAGCGGTGGATATTGCGGTGTTTGCGCGGGGTCTGACCCGGCAGCCCACGATCACGGCGAGCCTTGAAGGCCGAAACCTGCTGGTCGGAACGCCGCCTGCCACCCCGTCTCCCGCCGCGAGCGGGGTTCGGGCGCTCGCCGCTACACCAGGCGCACCGCCTTCCGGCGGCACTGCACCGACTTTGGACCCAGCGGTACCCCAATCCGCGTTTGTTATCTCCCTGCTTCGCGCGGAAGGGGAACTGACACAGGATGCCAATAATCGGGCGCGTTTGATCGTCCCGGAAATACTCGTACGAAGCGGCGAGAACGAACTGCGCGGCGAGCTGGATGTCCCGCTGCGCTTGGGCGACCCCAACGGACTCGTCGCCTCCGACCTGCCGCTGACGCTGCGCACCACCATCGGGCGTCTGAACCTGGCGTCGCTTACGAAGCCCCTGGGAATCTCGGGCCTGGATGCGCAGGGCGAGCTGACCGGGTCTATCGCGCTGGGCGGCACACTGGAGAAACCGATCCTGAGCGGGGGGATACAACTGGCGGGCGGGAAGCTTCGCCTTCCGCCCGCGCCCGTTACCGACCGCGACCGGGTCAACCCGATCTCGTCCTTTGATCTCGATATTCAGCTAGCGGGTCAGAGCATCAATGTTCGCCAGATCCGGCTTGCCCTTGGAGCGCCGAACGGGCAAAAAGGAAGTTTCGGCTCTGTCTCGACGGAAGGGACCATTTCCCTGACCAACCTCCAGGATCTGGGCCGTCTTCTGGGGACAACAAACGCTTCGGCGGGAACCCCGACCGCCACGGCCCCTCGGCGGCGGCCCCTGGCACTGCAGGGCACCACCGACCTCCGCGTGAGATTCGACAGCCTGCAACCGGTACTGGAGAATGTCACCGGCCTGATCGGGGATACCCCGAACGGACTGGGCGAGTCGTTTCGGACCCGCGTTGATGGCGCTCTGCTGGTGAAGGGACCGCTGACCAGCTTTTCGGTTTCCACGGCGGCAAACTCCCCGATTCGCCTCAGCGACACCTATGTACAGCTCCCCACCCGCGCCGCCCTCCCCGCGAAAGCGTCTGCAACGCCTGCGATCAATCCCCGCTTTTCGATCGCTGTTGATCTAACCAAGGGGGTTACTATTGCGTCACCGGGCACTTTCGCACTTCAGGCGGAGGGGGAAATCAATGTTGCCGGGGCGCTTTACAGCCCCAACTCGCAGTCCGCGCTCTCACTTCAGAGCCAGCTCACGACCACCGGGGGCTATTTTAACTACACAGTAGCCCGGTTCGTTGTTCAGAAGGGCGGAGGCCTGAATGTCCGGTTCAACCAGGAACAGGGACTGAACGTCACGGTCAATGATCTGACTGCAAAGGCCTCGATCTACAACCAAAAGGGAACCCGGCCCACACTGGCGAACCGCGCCAGCGACCCGAGCGCGGTCTTCGGATCCACCCAGCCGCAGACCTCGACTCGCTCCGGCGGCTATCGGATTACGGCAACTATCAATGGCCCGTTGCTGCTGAGCGATGAGTCGGTGACCAACACGAATCAGGCGGGTCCAAACCTGACGTTTTCCTCGGACCCCTACCTTTCGACCGAGGAGATCATCGCTTTGATCGGCACCCGAGACCAGTTCGAACTCGCGGCGCGTGGCAATATTTCGGAAGCGATCAACCTGGGAGCAAGGCAGGCGCTGGTATCCGGCTACGTGCCGCGCCTGCTGGCGCCGCTGGAGGGGCAGGTTGCGACCGCCTTTGGTCTGGAAGATTTTGGCGTCGAGTATAACCCGGATTCGCCCCTGGTGCTCCGGCTCACGAAACGACTGCCAGACCCCTTTGACCGAGTGCTTGTGGATTATTCGCGCATCTTCCAAACCCGCGGAGGGCAGAACGCCGGGGTACAGCCCTACACATTCCGCGTGAGTTACGAGCTGGGTCAGCTTCGCGCAACCAGAGGCGTTTCGCCCCGGCTGCAACTGGGGGTCCAGTTGAATGACCAGCGCGTCTTCACCTCGTTCATCCAGGGAACCATTAACTATTAGTGGTGTCCTTGCTATGGCAGTTTCCCAGACATTTGGTACACTTGGCAGGAACGCCAGCCCCCCTGTCTGCGGCAGCGCTACCGTTCCAGCGGATGCGTTCTGTCCGGCAATCGCTCTTGAAGACTCTCCTGCCACGATACGCCAAGTGAACGAAAACGACCGCCGACCGGAAAACGCCTCCAGCGGAACTGCCGGCATAAACAGCGGGAATACGGAGAAACTTTCCGTTAGCGCCGCTGTCTATCAAGGCGGATCGGGGAGCTACGGGGAAACGAGCCAGGGGGAAGGGAAGGAAGCGACAGCAGTGGATCTGGTATCAGACGGTTCTCTGCTGGGCATCGTGCTCCCCCTTCGCGAACCAAATGCGCTCCCCAGTGGGGCCGCGGCGCGGGTTCTTGACGAAGACCGAAAACTTTCCTTTGAACAGATCCACCGAAAGTATGAAACGAAGATCTTCAACTTGATCCTTCGTATCGTGGGGGACCGGGACGATGCGGAAGATCTGACCGTGGAGACGTTCCTGAACGCTTACCGCGCCTGGGGACGGTTTCGCGGAGATGCCCGGGTATCCACTTGGCTGCATCAAATCGCGGTCAATAACTGCAAAAATCGGTTTAAGCAGAAAGACCGTCGCCGCGAACGAGAACCGATCTCCCTGGACGATGCCATTGACACCGACAGCGGCGAGCTGAGCCGGGAGGTCGCCGACTGGCGAAACGCGCCGGAGCCTCGTCTCCTGGATCAGGAGCTGGCAAGCCAGATTCAAAAGGCTGTGGAGGCTCTTGCTCCGGAGTACCGGACAGTGCTTGTCCTGGCCCAGATGGAAGATCTCTCGTATGAAGAGGTCGCGCAGATCACGGGGCTTTCGGTTCCCGCCGTGAAGACGCGTCTTCACCGTGCACGAAATATGATGCGCCGCCGCCTGGAACCCTATTATCGCGGCTGGAGTGGCAGACAGGAAAGCGGATAAAACGATCTGCTTTTCGAATGCCACCATCCCTGGCATCTGGGTACCGCGGAGTTTCCCGCGATACTCGCGCACGATTCTTCAGGATTCTTCGGAATTGGCCCTGGTTTGCCTGGGCATTACATCAAAACGCCACGCCTCTTTGGCTTCGTGGTTAAGTTCATGAAACGAGCAGTTTAGGATACGTTATGAGTTTTCGTCAGAATGCCACCCGCTTTTTGTTGACCGGCTCCGCGGTTCTTCGCTCTTCCGCCGCGCCGCTTTGGGCCGCGGGGGCCGCTGCTGTTCTGGTCACGGTCACCGCTTCCGCAGCCCAGGCGCAGGAAGGACAGATTATCGCTGAAGTTTCGGTCGTTGGGACCAAAAATTCCAACCCCGAGGCCGTTCGCGCTGCGGTCGCCACCGCCGGTCTGAAAGAGGGTGCTCCCTTTCGCGCCGCCGCCTTCACTGCTGCCAAGCAGGCGGTGGAAAATGTCGGTTTGTACGCCTCGGTGTACACCCGAACCGAAACAACCGCGGACCGGCGCTTGCGCGTCATCGTGGAGGTCTTCGAGAACCCGGTCATCTCCCAGATCGTGTTCACCGGCAACAACTCGATTCCGACAAAAGAACTGGTGGAGAAGGGGCGGCTGGTAACCCGGGCAGGGTACGTTTTGAACCGCAACGATCTGGAGCGAGATGCCCAGCGCATTCAAACCCTGTATTCGAGCCGCGGCTATCGCGCCTTTGTCTCCGAGATCGTTGAGGTGGACCCCAAAACGAATATCCTGACCGTCCCCATTGTGGAAACCGTGGTCGAGGCGATCTCCGTCGAGGGGCTGCAGAAAACAAAGTCAATCGTTGTGACCCGCGAGATGCGCACCAAGGTCGGCAAGCCGCTCAACGACTTCACCCTGCGGCGGGATGTGACACGGGTCTTTGCGACCGGACTGTTTGCCGACATTAGCAACGTTCGGACCGAGGAGGGTTCCGAAGAGGGCCGCGCCCGGCTGATTATCCCCGTTCAGGAGCAGCGCACCGGGCAGGTGGGTGTCTCGTTCGGCTACTCACAGCAGCAGCGACTGACTGGCACATTGGAACTCTCGGAGACCAACTTCCGCGGGCGTGGACAGGGCGTCAGCGCCTCGTGGACGGTCGGCGGAGCAGCAGCGAGAAACTCCTTCGAACTTGGTTTCCAGGAACCGTGGATTGATAAAAACAACACCTCGCTTGGCGTCAACATCTACGACCGCTTCAATTACCGCTTCAACCGGGTGCTGGCCAACAACGCGACGGTCGGTCAGAACAGCAACCAGTACTACGAGGAGCGCCGCGGAGGATCGCTGACCGTCTCACGGCCCACGAGCGAGGTTTCCCGCACCTACGGCACGCTCCGGACAGAAAGTATCCGCGCCAACAACCTGGACTACAACTACAATCAGCTTACGGAAGATCAGATCAACTCGATTCGCGGCTCCATCGTCCAGGATGGGGATGTCAGCTCGATCTCGCTCCGCTATTCCAGCAACACCAAAGACAACGAGCAGGACCCGGCGGGCGGGACTTTCTTCTCCCCTCAGTTCGAATTCGGAAACTCGCGCTTCAATTATCAAAGCCCACGGTTCAACTCCGAGTTTGACCCGAACAATCCGGATGATCCGGATAACCCCAGAGTGTTCGTGGATCGGCAGTCGCTGAGCGGCGCGTTCACCAAAGCAAACCTGACACTGAACCGGTATTTCTCCCTGAACGGTCCTCGCACACTGGCGAATATCCGGGAAAACAAAAAGGTCATCGCCACCCGGCTTCTGCTGGGGCGCGCAGGAGGGCAGATCGGTTTCTCCGAACAGTACTTCCTGGGAGGTGTGGATAACCTTCGTGGCTATCCAAACGACCGATTCTGGGGGAATAACCTGTTCCTCTTCACCGCCGAGTACCGTCTCCCCGTGGAGAAAAACGGGGCACTTGGTCTGGTGCTGTTCGTGGACATCGGAGACGCCTGGGGCGGCACCGATGTCAACCGCCAGAACATTCCGAGCTTTCAGCAGCACGCGAACTTCCGTCCGAACATCGGGTTCGGTCCGGGTGTCCGCATCAAAACCCCGGTCGGGGTTGTGCGCCTCGACTACGGGTTTGGTCAGAGTGCGCAGCTTCACTTCGCTCTCGGCCCCTCCTTTTAAATCACTATTGTGCGTACCACCGCGCGCAGGACACCGACACTTCGACAACCTTTTTGCCACCTGCGGTCTCGCCGTCTGAGAGCGGACCGCTTCAAGACAGGGCTTTTCGCGGGTGGCAAACCCCTCATAAATTTAGGAGAAACTTTTGGAAACCACGACCTTCTTAAAGTACAAGAATAGCAAAGCGGCGATTGCCCTGGTCACCTTGACACTCTCAGTTCTGGGGTTTCTGCCGGGCAGCCGCCCGCTTGACGCGCGTGCTCAGAAGACGAACACGCCAGCCGCACCGGTTTTTGCCAGTGTGGACCTTCAGAAGTGCTCTCAGGAATCGAAAGCGCGCCAGGTAAGCGAGGATGAGTTGCGCGGTATGGCTCAGTCTTTGGATCGCTCCCTGCAGCGACTCGCGGGCAGCTCATCCCGCTTTTTGACCGATGTGGAGGTTCGCGAACTGGCGGCGCTCTACGAGAAGCCGCAGCCAACAGAGCCAGATAAAAAACGGGCACAGGAATTGGAGACGAAAGGGGATGCCGGAAGCGCAGAGCTTTCCCGCCTGCAGCAGGTGGCGACGCCCTCAGATGCGGACAAGAAGCGGTTCACGGAACTGACCGAACAGCAGCAAAGGGGCGACGGGGTCCTTCAGTCCGTTAAGGAAACCTACTCCTCGCGGCTTCAGGCCAAGCGCGAGGAGCTGTCTATGAAATACCTGGCACAGATCCGTGAGACGGTCGCGAAAGTCGCGAAAGAGAAAAACTTCACGGTCGTCTTTGATGCGCAGTTCGCGCTTTACACCGCGAATGACATTACTGCGGATGTCATCAAACAACTCAATAAATAGGCGCTGTCAGAGCCGCGCAGCAGTTCTGGTCGCACTTCTCGGTTTGTTCGCGTCGTTGTTGGGTGGGGGGTGCGGTAAACCGGCGGGCGTTGCGCCAGCGGCCTCGGGTTCACCACCGCAAACAACTGCTCTGCCGCGGGTCAAGGCATATGTTCGCACGGCGGCATTGGAGCAGCAGCACCCGCTACAGGGGGACGTTGTTCGCCTCCGGAATGCGGAGCGTCGCCTGAGAGGACTCGCACCAGGCACTGCCGCCGCTGCTGGGCTGGTAGATCCGTATCAACTGCCGCCGGTGGCGACTCAACTGAGCGCGGCGACCGCTGCGAAGGTGGTCGCGGCGCTGCAGGAACGACGCCGGATCGAGCGGCGGCTTCTCGCGAAAAGAACGGCGGCGCAGTTAGGTGCTTTTCTGGGAGGGATCAACTTCCGGCAGGAGAGACTTCTGGAGCAGCGGCGGGCGGAGCTGCAGGCGGTCGGCAGGGCGGAACAGGAGCGGCTGGCGCGTTCCATTCGGGACACCGCGGCTGGTGACACTCGCGACCAGGTAGCCAAGCGGACCTCGGAGATCTTGAACCAGCAGCTTCCGGTCGGGGTGCTATCCCAGCAGCTTCGTCCGGAAACCGACCTGATCGAAGGCTTGTCCGCGGAGGGGGTCCGGGTTCCGGGAGCGGTGGCGGACGAGGAGCGGCTCCGCACCGATATTGCGAAACTCGAAGCGGACTCGAAAGCACCTTACGTTCTTGACCGTGCTCGATTCATCGTGAAGCTTCGCGCAGCCCGCACGAAGCTTCGGGATCTGCAGGCGGAGATTGACCGATTGGTTGCGGCGGGGGACGCATCGGCGGATGATCGGATCACAGCGGCACGGAATGCGCGCCTCGCGGAGATCGAACTGGAACTCGAAGCCCTGCGCGATGATGCCGAAACTTTGTTCTTATTTCGTGGTCAGCGAACGGCACTGACAAATGCTCTCGCCGCGGAGGCCGAAGTCGCCGCCCGCGCGGCACAGTTCCAGGGACTTTCAGGGAAAAGCGACGACGGGGCGGGGGCGGTTCGGTTTGCCTCGCTCTTTGGGTCCACGCCGGGTATTGGCGGCAGCACAAGCCGAGCACTGGACCTGCGACAGGCACTGCAGCGGGTCTCCGCGCAGCGTCAGCGACTGCAGCGATTTATCTCGGTGGATGTGCGGGACTCCGTTCGCGATGCCGCGGAGACGCATCAGGTGGATGTTGTCTTTGCGCCGGTCACGGGACGGCGCGACATGACGTTCGAGTTTGGACAGTGGATTCGTGGCGGTGCGGGCCGGTATGACGAGGCCGCTCAAGAGCGGGGAGTTTCAGGAGGATAGTCCGCGTGAAAGAAACCAGGGAACGAACAGTCGGTGAATTAGCGGAGGTGGTGAAGGGACGCGTCTTCGGCGATCCCTTGATGCTGATTCGCGGCATCGCCTCCATCAAAGAAGCTCAAAGCGGAGACATCACGTTTGCTGAGAACCGCCGGTTCCTGGTGAACGCGGAACAGTCCTCCGCATCCGCGATCATCGCACCAAACGGGGCCACCGGCGAGGTAGCCGCTCAGGTCTTTGTTAAAACGATGATCGCGGTAGATAACCCGCGTCTTGCCTTCGCCCAGATCCTCGACCTGTTCGCCCCGGAACAATACCTGGCGAGGGGCATTGATCCCACCGCCGTGATCGGTTCGGACTTTCGCTGCGGCGCGAATGCCTCGATCGGCGCGCAGAGCGTCCTGGGAGAAAACGTCCGACTGGGAGAAAACGTCACGATCCACGCACTCGCGTACCTGGGTGACGATGTTGAAATCGGGGACAACACGGTGATCGGTCCGCATGTCACGCTGCTTCGCGGCACCGTCATTGGTGAAGACTGCCTGATCCACTCTGGCGCGGTGCTCGGCGCGGACGGTTTTGGTTACCTCACAATCGGCGGCAAGCACCGCAAGATCCCGCAGATCGGGCATGTGCTGGTGGGTGATCACGTGGAAATCGGCGCGAACGTCACGATTGACCGGGCACGTACTGGAGCGACCCGCATTGGCAGCGGAACGAAGATAGACAACCTGGTTCACATCGGGCACAACTGCGACATTGACGAGGATTGTATTATCATCGCGCAGGTTGGGCTGGCGGGGGGCGTCGAGATTGGTCATGGCGCCATTCTTGGGGGGCAGGCGGGGGTCAAGGAGCAGGCGAAGATCGGTCCCGGTGCGGTCATCGGGGCGCAGTCCGGAGTGATGGGCGATATTCCGGCTGGCGCGTTTGTTTCCGGTTACGGAGCAAGGCCACACAAGGAGGTGCTGAGGACCGCCGCATCTCTCAGTCAGCTTCCCGATGTGTTGAAGAAAATGCGCGAGATGGAGCAGCGTCTGACCGCCCTTGAGGGGGAGAACACGAACCTGAAATCACAGGCGAACAAGGACGCCTAGGTTCTTGACGGGTCCAGCTAGAGTCTCCGAAAAAGCACTATTCCAACCGGCGCGGACCGTGTCCGCGCCGGTTTCCTTGCGCGGGGTCGGGATTCATACTGGAACCGATTGTGCGGTGACGATCCACCCCGCAGACGCGGGAAGCGGCGTTCATTTTGCGCTGGATGGCGGCGGGTCCGTGGAAGCAGCGGTGCGAAATGTCGTGGACACGGACCGGTGTACCGTTCTCGGAAACGGCGGCGTAACCGTTTCCACAGTCGAGCATCTGCTTTCCGCTTTGATTGGCCTTGGCATCACGGATGCCCGGATCGAGGTCACGGGGCCGGAAATCCCCATCCTCGACGGGAGCGCGCGGCCCTGGGTGGAGGCGATCGGATCGGTGCAGATCCGGGAGAGCAGTGTTCCGCGCCCTGTGCCTCCCCTGTCGCTGTCCGCACCGATTCTGGTGACGGGGAAGAACGGGTCATTTCTTGCGGCCAGCCCTTCGGATGCCTTTCGTTTAACGGTCGCGACGGTCTTTGACCATCCGCTCGCCGGGACACAGGTTGCACGATTCGCCCCCGGGGAGGGCAGTGACTTTGCCCGCGATGTCGCCCCCGCCCGCACTTTTGGCTTTATCGAGGAGGTTGAGGCGCTGCGCAAAGCTGGACTCGCGCTGGGCGGCTCTCTGGAGAATGCCGTTGTGGTGTATCCGGACCGGTATTCCTCTCCCTTGCGCTTTGCCAGCGAACTGGCGTACCATAAACTTTTGGACGTGCTGGGCGACCTGTTCCTGGCGGGGGGGACACTTCCTCTGACGCTGGATATCGTGGCAGTGAAACCCTCCCACCGGTTGAACGTCGAATTTGCCTCCCGGCTGTGGGAAACCGCGGCGAGGCGCAACCTTGAGGTACCTATTGGAACTTGAAGCGAAAGACATTCTGAAGATTTTGCCGCACCGTTACCCGTTCCTGCTTGTGGATCGCATCCTCGAAGTAGAACCAGGAAAGCGGATTGTCGGTATCAAGAACGTGACCATGAACGAAGAGTTCTTCGTGGGTCATTTTCCGGGCGAACCGATCATGCCGGGCGTTTTGATCCTGGAGATGATGGCTCAGGCCGGTGGCGTGATGCTTTTGACGATCGAGGAAAATCAGGGGAAGCTCGCGTACCTCGCGGGCGTGGAGAAGGCACGCTTTCGCAAGCCGGTGCTGCCCGGCGATACGCTAACCGCGGAGATCACGATGCTGCGCGCAAGGGCCAATATGGGCTGGGTGAAAGCCACCGCGAGGGTGGACGGAAAAGTGGCCTGCGAGGCGGAGCTTGCCTTTGCGCTGGTCGAACGCGAGGCGATCGGCGGTCATGCATCGGCGGCGGCCCCCGGCGAGTAGGATCTAGGATCTGGAACGCAGAAGCAGAAACGCAGGAACTTACAGCGCGTGAATATTCATCCAACTGCAATTATTGACCCCACCGCGGAGCTTGGGGAGGGCGTCGAGATCGGGGCCTACACGGTCGTCGGCCCCCACTGCGCCATTGGCGAGGGGACAATACTCGGTCCACACGTTGTGCTGGAGGAGTATACGCTCCTTGGCAAACAGTGCCAGGTTCGGGCTGGGGCTGTCTTGGGCGGACCGCCGCAGGACCATAAGTTCAAAGGGGAGCGCTCGTATGTCCGTATCGGCGACCGAAATCTGATCCGGGAGTACGTCACCATCCACCGGGCGACCGGCGAGGATCAGATGACCACCATCGGCAGTGAAAACCTGATCATGGCTTATGTACACGTTGGGCACAACTGCGTCGTCGGTTCCAGTACCATGATCGCCTCCTATGTGGGGCTGTCCGGTCATATCGTGGTCGAGGACGGCGTGGTACTGGGCGGCATGGTCGGGGTCCACCAGTTTGTTCGTATCGGGAAGCTGGCGATGCTGGGCGGCTATTCCAAGGTGGTGCAGGATGTCCCCCCCTTCATGCTGGCGGACGGTCGTCCCGCGGACATTCTGGAGCTGAATGTCCGCGGGCTGCGCCGGGCAGGCGTCGGCCCCGGTACGCGGGCCAGTCTCCGGCATGCCTTCAAGCTGCTGTATAAATCAAATCTGAACCGCTCCCAGGCCCTGGAGGCAATCGAAGAAGAGATCCCCCCAAACCCGGAGCTGGAGTTTCTGGTAGAGTTCATCAAGCGAATTCATGACGGTTCCTCGGGCCGTCAGGACGACCATCCGCGCCGGTAGCCTGCGGCTGCGTTTCCCCATCACCAAAGACCACCAGAGGAAAATCAGAGCGTGCAGATCGCCATCATTACGGGCGAGGCATCCGGCGACCGCGTCGGCGCCCAGCTAGCCGCCGAGATCCTGCGGCTGCGACCCGATGCCGAGATATGGGGAACGGGCGGACCGTTTTCGAAGGCTGCGGAGGTCGAGGTGGTAGTGGACTCTAGCCGCTTCGGGGCGATCGGCATGGCGGCGGGACTGCGCCTGCTGCCCAAGATCCTTCGCGCTCGCCGATTTTTGCACCGCGAACTCCTCCGCCGAAAGCCGGATCTGCTGATTCCCGTGGATGCCGGGGCGTTCAACCTGGGGTTTGGACCGATCGTGGGACTCTGCCCCTGGACACGCCAGCACCTTCCAGCAACCAAGATCTTTTACTACTTCCCGCCCGCCTCCTGGCGGCGAACGCTGAAGGCGACAACGCTGAACACGGTCGCGGATGCCGTCGCGACCCCATTCCCCTGGAATGAGACCGAACTGCGGCGGCTCGGGGTCAACGTGCGGTTTGTCGGGCACCCGCTTCTGGACCTGGTGCGCCCGTCGGAAACCACGGAATCCTTCGCCGAGCGCTACGGGCTAAACCGCGACCGCCCCGTTGTCGGCCTCCTGCCGGGCAGCCGAGCACAGGAGATCGCCGAGATCTTGCCGCTGCAGCTTGAGGCGGCGGCAATTATCCACAAACGCGTTCCTGGCGTTCAGTTCCTGGTCGCGCTGGCCCCGACGGTGGACCGGGACGACATCGTGCGGACGGTGGAGAAGCTGCGGGAGCGGGGCGGAGCGCACCTTGCCGACCTTCTGCACCGGGTCGAGGAGCGGCTGCGCGGGGAGGGGGGGACCGGACTTCGCCCGCAGCGAGTCCGGCCCCTCGCGGTGACGCCGCAGGGGGCGTTGCTTCCGCCGCCGGGAAAGCAGGACGATTTCGCAAGTCGGACGCGTGCGCAGCTTGCCCAATCCGAGGGACAGCGCGGCGATGGTAAGGACTTTGCACTCGCGATCGTCGAAAACGCCACCTACGACGTGATGGCAGCTTCCGATGTGCTGCTGACCGCCTCCGGCACCGCGACCCTGGAGGCGGCGATCCTCGGCAAGCCGATGGTCATCCTCTACCGGCTGAGTCAGGATAACTGGCTGGAGTACCAGCTCATTAAAAACCGGCTTCCCGAACATATCGGCCTGCCGAACCTGCTGGCGGGAAAGCGCATCTGTCCGGAGCTTGTCCAGGACGCGGCGACACCCGAAGCGCTCGCCGCCGAGGTGATCGGGCTTTTGCTGGAACCGGACCGCCTGCTGCGAATGCGCGAGGACCTCCGCGCCGCCGTCGTGCTGCTTGGCGAACCCGGCGGCGCGGCACGAGCCGCGGAAATGGCGATGGATCTCCTCAAGGGGACTGGGGAACGTTCGGATGGCGCGGTCGGTAGTTAAGGTCGAAACGGAAATCATGGCAGTGTCAGTCGTCAAAAATCAGGAAGCCGCGCCGGGCCGGACCGATGGCAAGCGGGTCGGTCGCCGCCTTCTCTCCTATCTCGCGAAACACAAAGGGCGCTTTATCCCCGGCCTGCTCTGCGGCGTCTTGGTAGGCGTTTTCCAGGCGCGCGTCGCTCTTGTGGTGAAATCGTTTATTGATGGCCTGAGCGGGAGAGACCACGCACCGCTTCTGATCGCCTGCGTTTCCGTCGTCGCGCTCTACGCGATACTCGGCCTGCTGAAGTACACCCAGAGCATCCTCCTTTCCGTCGTGGCCCAGCGCATCGGACTGGAGATGCGTCGCGATGTTTACGCCCACCTGCAGACGCTGTCGCTTTCCTACTTCCACCAGCGCCGAACGGGCGCGCTGATGTCCACTCTGACCAGCGACATCCCCAAACTGCAAAACGCGGCGATGATGCTGAAAGACGTGATCGCGACCCCAGCGCAGGGACTGATAACCCTCGGAACCATGCTGTTCCTGTCGTGGAAACTGACGCTTTTCACGCTGTTTGTTCTGCCGCTCACCGCCGCTTTTATCCAGACCCTGACACGCCGTCTGCGCTCCATTTCCAAGGAAACGCAGAATCGGTTCGCGGATGTCGCCGGACTGATGGAGGAGACGCTTGCCGCGCCACGGATCGTTCGCGCCTTCACCGCGGAGGCGCACGAGATCGCCCGCTTCGAGGCGCAGAGTGAAAAGGTGATCGAGAGTCAATTGACAGCGGCTCGGCGTTCCGCTCGTCTGGGACCCGTCGTTGATTTGATTGGAGCAACCGGGATCGCGTTCGTCCTCTATGTCGGCGGCAGCGAGGTGCTGGAGTGGAGAATGTCCTCCGGGGAACTCATCGCCTACCTTCTGCTGGTTTCGACCCTGGCAGGGTCGGTAAACTCCATCGGAAACCTCAAGTCGAGCTGGGAGGAGATGATGGGGGCGGCGGATCGTATCTTTTCGGACGTGCTGGATGTGGTCCCTGAGATACGGGATGCCCCGGATGCGACCCCGCTCCCTCCGGTTCAGGGGCACGTCGAGTTCCGCGACGTTTCGTTCGCCTATGAGCGTGGCACTCCCGCGCTCACCAATGTCAGCCTGACGCTGGAACCCGGTTCTGTCGTCGCGCTGGTGGGTTCCACGGGAGCTGGGAAGTCCACGCTGGCCGATATGATCCCGCGCTTTTACGACCCCACATCGGGGGCTGTCCTCATTGATGGACAGGATATCCGCGCCGTCACAATCGAATCACTCCGGTCACAGATCGGGATCGTGCCGCAGGAGACGCTGCTTTTTTCCGGAACGCTGCGTGACAACATCGCCTACGGAAAACGGGATGCCACTGATGAGGAGATCATGGCCGCCGCCCGTGCGGCAAACGCGGACAGCTTTATTCAGTCGTTCCCGCAAAAGTATCAGACCGTTATCGGGGAGCGGGGTGCCATGCTTTCGGGCGGGGAGAAGCAGCGGATCGCGATCGCCCGCGCCCTGCTCGCCAATCCGCGTATCCTGATCCTGGACGAGGCGACCTCGGCCCTGGATGCCGCGACCGAAGCACTGGTGCAGGAGGCGCTCGACACGCTGATGAAGGGACGAACCACCCTGATTATCGCCCACCGCCTTTCTACCATCGTGAACGCGAACACCATCGTGGTGCTTCGCAAGGGCGGCGCGATTGCGGAACAGGGGACGCATGCCGACCTGATGGCGCAGCGCGGGATCTACGCCGCGCTGTATGAAACGCAGCAGCGGACCGCGGCACTCTCCGCCACCACTGCCGAACCATGAAGGAGCTGGAGAAGCAGCGGCACCTGCCGCTCCGCACGCAGCTGATGGTCTGGCTGCTGTATCTGAGCATCCGGGCGCTGTGCTGGACGGTCCGTCTGCGCGTGGATCGCGAAGCGGAGACCAACCATCTGATCGGGGAGCGCGGTGGGCTTTTGGTCACCTGGCACGGCAGAGTGCTGCTGCCGATCAACCGTTTTCGACGGCGAGAGGGCTTTCACGGCCTGATCTCGATGAGCCGCGATGGCGACCTGCAGGCGGAGATCTTCCGGCGCTACGGAATGGGGGTGGTTCGCGGCTCCACCGGTCGCCGTGCGGTTCTGGCGACGCGCGAAGTGCTGACATTGCTGGAGCGGGGACAGGTCGTGATCTGCACGCCAGACGGACCACGTGGCCCGATCGGGCAGGCGCAAGCGGGAGCACTCTATTTTGCCCAGCGAACCGGGCGACCCATCATCCCGGCGGGGATCTCCGCGTTTCCCCGCTGGCAGCTTGGGTCCTGGGATCGCTTCCTGGTCCCAAAGCCGTTTGCCCGTGCCCGGTGGATCTACGGAGAGCCGATCTATGTCACCCCCGACGAGTCTCTCGAATCGGCACAACAGCGGCTGACCGAGGCAATCAACCGCTTGCAGCAGGAAGCAGAGAACGCAGTCCGGACCTGACCGGGGGCGCCGAAAGGCGAACGTGCTAAAATAAGCAACGCCACTGCGAGTTAAAAACTGCCATGATACCGCTTCGAGACGAAAACCCGACCCGCATCACGCCCTACCTGACCTGGTTTCTGCTTGCCGCAAATATCGCGGTTTACATACTGCAGCTTGTCAGCGGCATGCAGGAGGGCCGTACCGGTCTTGTCGGGGGCATTTCGGGATGGACGATGGTCCCGATCGAGGTGACCCGGGGGGTGGATGTCGCCACGAACGGCCTGACGCTGCAGCCCCATTGGCTGACCTTGTTTACCGCGATGTTTATGCACGGCGGTCTCCTGCACCTGGGGGGGAATCTGCTGTTCCTGCTCATCTTCGGCAACAACATCGAGGATGCGCTCGGACATCTGAAGTACGGAATCTTCTACCTGCTTTGCGGGGTGCTGGCGTCGGCGGCGCAGATCGCCTCGAATCCAACCTCCGTCATCCCCACGCTTGGGGCCTCCGGCGCGATTGCCGGGGTGCTGGGGGCGTATCTTGTCTTGTTTCCCAGAGCGCGGGTGGACACGCTCGTTTTTCTGGTGTTCTTCGTTACCCGGATTCGTGTCCCCGCATTTCTGCTGCTCGGTTTCTGGATCGCATCGCAGTTTTTTTCGCAGTTCACCCGGGCGATGGCGGAGCGCGAGGGGGGCGGGGTGGCCTACCTAGCCCACATCGGTGGATTCCTCGCCGGGATGGCCCTTATCAAGCTCTTTGGGGCAAAGCCGCCGCCTTCCGGTCCGGAGGGATACAGCGATAACTACCCGCCGCCGACCCCATACGGTTCATACCGAAGATGAGACAGCTTCTGCCTCTTCTGGTTTTTGCCCTGCTTACTCTTCTGCCCGGTCCGGTTTGCGCGGATGGTCTGGAGACCGCCACCGAAAAAGCGGTCGGCAGAGTGGCGTCGCGGGCGCTTATGGACGCTTCCGGGGTGGATACAGACCCGCTGCTACAGGACTGGGTCAAGCGGATCGGGGCAAAAGTCGCTGCCCGATCCCCACGCAAAGATATCAGGCCGGAGTTTACGATCCTCGGAACCGGGGTTGCGAACGCGTTCACCCTCCCCGGCGGCGGGGTTTTTGTCACGCGTGGCCTGCTCGACAGCGTAGACAGCGATGATGAACTCGCCGCTGTACTGGCCCACGAGACGGGGCATGTCGCGAAAAAGCATGCGATCCAGCAGATCGAGGGAAACCTTCTTTTCGTCGTTGCCGGTCTGACCCTGCGCCGCACCGGGAACGAGGATGCGGCAGCGGCGGCTTCGGTGTATAACCTCTTTCGCGCCCTGAACAAGAGCCGAGAGATGGAAGCCCAGGCGGACGAGGAGGGGATCGCCTTTGCTTACGAAGCAGGCTACGACCCCCACGGGCTGATCGAATTTTTCAATGGCATCGCGGGAGGGCGTCCGTCGTTCCTTGACACCTACCTCGCCACGCACCCGGCACCCAGCAAAAGGATCGAAGCGGCCCGCGCAAACCCCCTGGTCACCGAGACGGACGCCGCCATCCGTGAGACCGTGGCAAAAGGATACGCCGAACGCGGCTTTCCCAACCTCGCGCAACTGGTGCGCCGGAGTCAAAACCCGCTGCAGATTCCGCCCCCCGATTATCCGCCGCTGGACTCGGCGCTGCGGGCAGAGCGAAGCGACCTCGTTCAGCAGGCGTCAGAGGGGCGTCGCGCGCTGGTACCGGCTTTCAAGGCCCGCCGTGTGGGAATCACGCTGCAGCAGCTTCTGCTAATCAACAGCAACCTCGGAGACCTGCGCTGGGCGTATCTAGCGTCGCGGGCTTACATGGTGCAAAGTCAGGTGGACGATCTCTATGCAAGAACCTTGCGGGTGATGCGGACGGCTCCGGATGCCTACGATGGACTGGCTGCCTACGCCAGTCTGGGGATGGACGATCTTACCGGGCGCGACACGGCGCGGGGGCGAAGCGAGGTGCGCCAATCGGTTACCAGGGTGCGCGGCGCGGTCAAACCCCTGGGAAGGGCGTCCGCCGCCGCTGCCGCCGTGCTGGCGGACCTGAATAACCATTATCTGCGTCCGCGCGGCAACAGCGAACCCTGGCTGCGCTATTCCGCCCTGGAGGGAACGCTGCGTTACGCGGAGAGCGAGCTGGGCCGGGCAGATAAAGCTTCCGGACAGGCATGGCGGCTCCTGTCGGTGGCACAGGTTCGCCGGTATGAGGCCCGCCTTTCCGAACTGGTTCCCGTTGATGACCCCCAGCGCCGTGCACTCTGGCAGCGGCTGATGACTGATCGTTTTGGCATAAGCGGGGCGTTTGAGGCGGGCGAGACAAAAACGGGAGCGGTGACGGTCCGCGCTGCGCTGAGCCGCGAAACAAGTCAGAGCACGGATGCACTGGACCGAGACCGGGCCGGGACGCCCTGGGCGGACTGGATTGCGCCGCAAAACGGGATTCCGGAGAATATCGCCACGGCGATGCGTCTCCTGACACTGGATCTGGAACGCGAGACAGCAGCGGGGGAGCGGATAAAGCGGACGGGAATCCCGATGATCTTGAGCGGGCGCAATTGAGACAGGAATGGTGATGAACGAGAATCGTGGTCAAAGGTTTCGGCTGGCCCTCTGGCTGCTGGTGCTGCTCGGGTTCTGCGCCGCGATGAAGGCGGGTATCAACCGGGCCAATGCCGAGCGGGAGAACCGCCGTGTAGAGATCACGCTCGATTTCAACGAACTGAGAAACCTTGCTGCTGCGGAGGGGGTGCCGCTGTCCACGGTTCTTTCCGCGTTCCGGAACGCCGCGGGCGCGGAGGGAGGTGCGACGTCGGTGGCGGTTCAGGAAGATACCGTTTCCAGTTTGGAGGAGGCGCAACAACTGGCCGAGATCAACGCCGGGAGCCGGGGCGCAACCCTTTTGTACGGGCAGGCCGAGGCGATCCAGCGGGTTGAGGAGGCGCTTCGCGTCAAGACGCGCTACACCGTCGCCGTGATTCCAAGCGGCACGCCGCCGCCGTTCGGAGTCGCCCCCTCATCGAATCACGGTCTGCGCGTGGAACAGCCCAGCGGCCTGGTTCGCGGCATGGGTCTTGGGCTTGCCCCGGAAAGTGTCAGCATCGTCCGGGGGGCCGGGCTTGGAATCGTGGGGCGGGTCAACAACTGGGGCGGGGTCGCCCCCGCGGGGGTTGCCTGGACCGTGCGCAGGCTCAAGCAGGAGGGGGTCTCGACCGTTATTTTCTCTGGGGATGCGGTCCTCGGTTTTAAGGGCTTTGTGACCGCTGACCAAGACCCGCTTCGACCGTCCACGGAATCCGCCATCCGGGACGAAGATCTGCGCTATGGCACCGTCGAGTTCGGTAAGCAGAAAGGGGACCCGTTGCTCAGCCGCGCCCTGCCCGAGCGTCTGGTCCGCGTCCATACCATCCTCGGTGCGGAGATGCAGTCCGCTGACATTCCGGGAAACGTGCAGCGGTTTCTGCTTGCCGCACGGGAGCGGAATATCCGGTGCCTGTATGTCCGCCTCTTTCTTGATGAACCAGAGGCGCTCGCGAAGAACGTTCAGTACGTTCAGAAAATTGTGCTGGGTCTGAAGCGCGGGGGGCTGGCAATCGGAGCCGCGCATGGCTACCCCCCCCTGCATACCTCGTGGAGGGTGCGGGGG
>JACMJB010000065.1 GCA_014380815.1 Armatimonadota bacterium | reverse complement strand
TGCGCCCGCCTCGGCGGAGCGATGGGAGGCAGTGGCGGTCGTGGACCCGTCGCTTTACGTGGATCCCGATCCCGCGCTGCCCTGTCCCACGGGCGAGCCGGAGCGGATGTTTCCGCTGGATTTCGCCGAAAACCTGATCGGACGTCGCAGCGAGCGCCGCGCGATCTATCCCGAAGTGGATCTTTCCCGCGATCACGGCGTTTCTTCCCGGCATGCCATCCTATACCGCGACGCGGACGGGACACTTTCGCTGCTTGATGTCGGTTCGACCAACGGAACCCGGATCAATGACCAGGAGGTGACGGTCGGAGTACGCACCCCGCTGCGGGACGGAGATCAGATCACGATCGGCTGCTGGACTCGTATCACGGTACGGACAGTGGCGGCGCGCCCGGTAGGAGGCCAGCAGCAGCCATGAGTACTCCCGCGATCCCCTCGACGGTTCGGGCGGTCTCGAAATGGACCACGCCGCGTCTGCTGCAGACCGCGCTGATCCTGATCTGGGCAGCGGCGCTGTTGTTCTTTGGCGTGGCGCTAGCCGGGGTGCGGGCCACCCGAAGCGTAGTCCAGACCGTCGGCAAGGATGCCGTCCCCAGCATTCTTGCCGCCCAGCGACTGAAGGTCAGCCTTTCCGACCTGGATGCCAATGTCGTCAATGAACTGATCGTGCCGCCGGGCACGAGCGCGTCCTCCATCAAAGGCTACGTGACACGGCGTCAGGAGATCACGGACAGCCTGATTCGGGCCGCGGAGAATATCACCTACGACGATCTGGAGCGTAAGCCGATCACGGATCTGACGAACGCCCTGTCCGCGTTCGAGCGTCTGGCAATCAAGGCGAGAACCTTGCACCAGCGCGGCGATGCGCGAGGGACGGTCTCGACGTACCGGGATGCCTTGACCCAGCTTCACGGCAGCCTTTTGCCTGCCGCCGACCGCCTGGCAAAGGCGAACACGGACGCGCTGCGTCGGCGCGAATCCAGTCTGGGGCTACAGACGGGCATTCTGACCACGCTCACGGTCCTGACTGCCTTTGCGTTGCTGGCGGCACTGGTGGGGACCCAGTTGCTTCTTAGCCAGCGGACCCGGCGGACACTGAACCCCGCTCTGCTTGCGGCAAGCGTCGTGGCGGTTCTGACCGCCGTGACCGTTCTGCGGGCCTTCAGCGGCGTGAAAGAGGAGGTGCGAGTCGCGCGGGAGGATGCATTCCAGTCGCTGTCCATATTGTGGCAGGCGCGCTCTCTGGCCTACGATGCAAACTCGGACGAGAGCCGCTGGCTTTTCGACCGGGAACGGCGGTCAGACCTCGAAAAGGATTTCTTCGATAAGACTACGCTGCTGCTGAAACTGCCCACGGGCCAGTCGTATGACTCTTTCGTCGCCGCCACTTCGGCGGCCTCGCTGCCGTCCGGGTCCAAGGGTCTGTTCGCGCAGGAGCTAGCGAACATCACCTTTGCCGGTGAACGGGAAGCTGCACAGAAAACGGTGCGGGCGTATGGCGTCTACTACGGGAGAGACCGCCAGATCCGCGCACTGGAAAACGCGGGGCAGCATGCCGAGGCGGTGCGATTCTGTATCAGTCTCGCACCTGGTGACTCGAACTGGGCCTATGCCCGCTTCGACGAGGCGCTGGATGAGACGATCATGATCAACCAGACCGCCTTCGAAGCTGCCATTGAGGGTGGCTTTCGCAGGCTGCGAGGGCTGGACATTGGGATTCCTCTGGCAGTGCTGATAACGGGCGTGCTGGCTCTGGTAGGGATTCGTCCCCGCCTGCGCGAATACGATGTGTGAGGTGTAAGGTATGAGGCGGTTCATACGGACGACTCACCGTTCGGCGGGAGGGGTTGGGACGCTTTCGAAGGCAAGGGTAGACGCAAGAGACAGAACACTTCGGCGCGATACGTTCCGGGTATGGATCCGGTACCTCCCTTTTCCTCGGACCAGAAAGAGCACCAAAACCTTGCTCTTTTGTCCCTGGAAGAACGAAGTCTCTATGAGGCGCGTCTTTTGTCCGGCAGCAAAGAGGTCCCACTGCCGCGCAATGACCATCGCGCCGCCGTCGTGCTTGGGGAAACCTGCCCAGTGGGTGATATGGAGTTCTTTGTCACCGGGCGCGTTCCAGGTGCTCGTCAGGAAATCCGACGGGGCCACTTGCGGGCTGGCTTTGAGCTTCCACGAGGTGGGAAGCTCAAATTTCAGCTCTTGAAATTTGGTGGGCTGGGCTGTGATCAAAACAGATAGCAGAGCGGCGCTGAGCATGAATGGCCTCTTTTGTTCCTTGTGAGGAGCGGTAATGAACAGATCTATTTTCTGGGGCGCTCAGGAGCACTTTGAGTAACCGCGTCCGCGTCTTTGTCCGCCATGTCACCTATAATCTGCGCGGTGGCTTTCTGGTGCGCCCTCTGCTGATCGCGCTGACGCTGGGCGCGACCGGTGCCACCTTCTCGGCGCTGGAGGAGGCGGTGCCCCTGCTCGGTGCCTGGGTACCGACGGTTCTGTTTCCCTCGCACGCGGACGCGCAGGTGGCTCAGGTCATTCTCGTCTGCATTGCGGGTTCGATGATGACGGTCGTTTCCATCGTCTTTGCCATCCTTCTGATGACGCTCACCCTGGCATCGAACCAGTTCTCACCCCGGATCATCGTAAACTTCGCGCGGGATCGCGTGACGCAGCAGACGCTGGGCATCTTTCTGGGCACCTTCACCTACTGTGTCGCGGCTCTTCCCGCCGCACGCACGGTGCCAGAGCCGTTCTCCCCCGTGGCAACCGTGCTGGGTGCGATGTTATTGGCCCTGGCCTGCGTAGCCTGGCTCCTGTTCTTCATTCATCATATCTCCCAGGCGATCAGCGTCAGTTACATCGTGGATACGATCGCCCGTGAAACAGAAGCGGTGATAGACCAGATCATGCCCCAGCCGATTCGGCGGAGCCGCATGCCCGAATCGGACCTGCCCAGCTCGACCTCGCGCGAGGCTCCGGTGCTCAGCGGCATGTCCGGTTACATCCGTTTTGTGGACGGCGTACGCCTGATCTTTCTGGCAAAAGAGTACCGCATCGCGCTCCGTGTTCTGCGCCGGGTCGGGCACTTTGTCCCGGTTGGGGTACCGCTGCTGACGATCTCCAAAGGCGAACGCCTGACGGAGGAGATGGAGGCAAACCTGCGCGAGGCATTCGATCTCGGGCCGACACGGACGCTGGAGCAGGATGTCGAGTTCGGCATTCTGCAGATCGTGGACATCGCGCTCAAAGCGATCTCGCCTGCCGTCAATGACCCCAGTACCGCGATCAACTGCGTGGACCAGCTCAGCCGTATTTTGATTCGGTTTGCCTCTCGAGAGCCGATGTCCACGCTGTTTTATGATCCGCCCGGCGTGCTGCGGGTCCATATCCCGTGGCTTGACTTCGACCGGCTGATCGGATCCGCGTTCGAGCAGATCCGGCTTTACGCCAGAACGGACGTGGCGGTGAATCTGCGTCTGCTGCGCGCCCTGACCGACATCGCCTCGACCACCACGATCCCGGAATATCACTGGGCGCTGGCGGCGCAGGGACGCCGGGTATTCACCGGATGCGCCAGCAGCCTGGACGAAGACCAGACCGCGGAACTGCGGCTTCGTCTAACAGCACTGGAAAACCTCACTGCCCCATCGCTTCCTCTGCAGCTATAACGGGGCAGGGGCGATAACGGGGCTTAGCGCAGAGACACCGCTTCGCGATACGGTACCGTATGGGTCTAATGGAGTTTCATTTTCGCCTGGAGTTGGTCGAGGACATCTCCCCCTGGGGTCAGAATCCCCCGACCTTGGGTTGGTTCGGCCTGACTCTGGGCTGGTTTTGGATCGAGGTGGACGGCGAGGAACTGTTCCGCTATTCCCCGGGGATCCTGGAACACTGGTCGCGGCTACGTCCTGCCTCGCGCCCCATGCTTCTTCCCTACGACCACTACCCGGTGGTCCGCTACTGGGAAGACCTGCTGGAGATGCTGCCCGCGGTTCTGGACCCTCTGCCCGGTGACCTTGCCGCGCGGGTCGCCGATGCACCGGGGTGGGAAGACTGGCAGAGGCGGGCGCGGCGCTTTCAGGAAGCATCTCAGGATCCGGACTCCGACGAGATTTACGACATGGCGCTGCGCTGGTGGGGCTGCCGCACCTGGGGAGCCTGTCACCTTGCCCATCCGCCCCGCCTGTGGCTGTGGCGAGTCGGGGAGAGCGTCCACCTCCGCTGGGACAACCGCGACCTTCTGGTGGACGGGAGGCCAGTCTGGGAGGCGAAAGCAGGAGAACGCACCCTGCCGGTCTCTGATTTTCTCGATGCGGTGCGCTCGTTCGATGCGAGGTTCCTGGCGGAGATGGAAGCCCGGGTGGCAGCAGCAGGGCAGAACTGGTCCCGGCCCGGCATCGTTCTGGACCAGAAGCATCTTCAGTGGGAGCAGCAGGATCGCTCGACCTGGCTGGAGAACGCATTGACGCGGTCCACCCCCGACTCTTCGTGGGACGAAATACGCGCCGCGATGACGGTGATCGAGGCCGGTAATCGAGGCGGAGACGCTTTTCCGTGACCCGTGTCCGGCTTCCCCACGTTAGCGGTCTGCCTTAGACAGCCCGCGCGAGTCGGCCTCGTCCTCCTCGTTTTGCTCCGCGCCTTCGGCTTTATACTTGATCTGATCCAGGCCGCACTCGCCCGGATCCACATCGTCGCGCGTGCCGAGATAGATCGCCTGGTAGAGCGCCCCGCCCCGGTTCGCGTACAGGTAGCGTACCTCGACCACCTCGCCGACTGCGGGAAGCGCGAAGTTCACTGGCACGGTGACGTTGCCGACGTTCACATCACCCAGTTTCAGCGCGACACTGCGCTGGGCATTGACCTTCGCCACCACCGCAGAGCAGGTGGCATAGAACTTCACCTTGACCTGATCGCCGCCCGCAGTGGGCCTGCCCACTTTGTAGGGGGCGCTGGCGCGTTTGAACACCACCCCTTCCCGGCCCGCGTTTCGGATCGCGGCGTAGGCGGCGGTCTTCTCAGCAGGGCTTCGGTAGGAGGTGACAGCCTGTGCGCTGTCTGTGTCCGTGAAGGTCAGACTATCCCGCCGGGCAGCGCGCTCAGAGAAAGGTAAAGTCGTGAGATCCGAACCGCCCAGCGACAGCACATCGAAGACCCAGAACTTGGTACCGACAAGCTCGCCATCGAGCACGCAGTCCCCTGCCCCCACCAGAGCGTCCGCGACCTCCTGGGGCAGGCTGACGACCAGCCCCTTGCGGTTGGAACCCTCGACCTGCCCGGCGAGGACCGCCGCCATAAGCCGTCTGCCATCGAACTTCTCCTCCAGAAACCAGTCCTCGCTCTCCAGGTAGGTCAGGGCCTGGGAATCGTTTATGGGGTTCAGCAGTTGGGGGAGCCTGCCGCTGATGCGCCCCGCCTTGTCCGTCATGGCGAAGGCCTGCCCACTGGCTTCGGGAGTGTATCCTTTTGCCTTCTTCTCACCCACGATCTTCTCATAGATCTTGACGGCGGCCTCGTAGGCCACCGGCGAGGAGGTTTTGGTTCCGGTGGAGAGCGCGCTGCCCCGCCGACCGAACGCGAAATTTACCGCGTATCCAGCCTCTTGCACCTCGATCCACGCCTGGTACACCTTGTCGGAGCCGCCCTCACGGTAGTACAGGTGTGACGAGGGAAGGTCGGCGGGCGCAGGGGGCAGAAGTTCAGCGGACATTTTGTTTTGGTTCTCCTGTGGGCATTCGAGCGGGCCAGGTTAAAAGCATTCCAGGGATCACTCCCAGGGATCACTGCCCATCCCGGCGGCAGGGCGGAAAGGCAGGCCTGATAACACTCAACACTGCGCCCACGGCTACCCCTCCAGGCTATTCTGCACTATCCTGTCGCTTCAACGCAATGCGCTTCAGCATATGGCACGTCCTTTACCTTTAGCAGTTTTGCCGACCGCGCCGATACTGCGTTGATATGAGTCTCAAGTATGAATGTGAAGATAGTGGCGAAGGGTACTACACGCTCTCCAGGGGCGTTACGGTCCCGGTTCGGCTGTTTCTCAACGAGAAGCTCTACGCCGAGACCGAGGAGGGCCTGTTTTCGCAGATCAAGGCGGCAACCGAGTATCCGGGGGTTCTCGACGTTGTCGTGACCCCGGATGCCCATATTGGGTCGGGGGTACCGGTCGGCTGCGTCATCGCCACCGACGGCACGCTGCTCCACTCGCCCGTCGGCTACGATATTGGCTGCGGGATCGTTTGTTTCCGCTCTGATGTCCCCCACACCAAGGGGCTGGACGATAAGCTGCGGCGCAAGTTTTCCGAAGAGGTCATGAAACGGATCGGGCTGGGGGTCGGGCAGCGGGGCAAGGTTTCTGTTTCGAGCAAGGGGTTTCAGGAGATCATCCGGCAGGGCGCGCGGGCACTGGGCTACGCGCGCGGCAACTCCGAACGCGACTTTTTGCCCGTGGACGACACCTGGGACGCGCCGTTCAAGGCCATGGATCGGGGCATCGGGCAGCTTGGGAGCCTGGGGGGCGGCAACCACTTCTGCGAGCTACAGTATGACCAGGACGGCAAGCTGTGCGTCATGGTCCACACTGGCAGCCGGGGCTTTGGCTATCAGCTCGCCGCACATTACCTGCAGCTATCCCGCGATGAGCAGAAAAAGCGCGGCGTCCGGACCCACCAGGAGGCGACCTGCTTCCTCCAGGACTCACCGCACTGGAACGGCTACCGCAACGCAGTCGCGGCGGGTGGTAACTTCGCGATTGCTAACCGGCTTTATTTGTGGGAGCAGATCGGGACCGCGTTTCGGCGGGTCTTCGGGCAGGAGCCGGAACTGGTCTACGAGATCAGCCACAACCTCGCCCAGCAGGAAACATTGCCGGATGGACGGGAGGCCTGGGTGCATCGCAAGGGCGCGACCCGCGCCTTTCCCGCCGGACATCCGGGCCTTGTCGGAACCAAATGGGCGGCGACCGGGCACCCGGTCCTGATCCCCGGTTCCATGGGCGATAACAGCTATATCCTGACCCCCAAGCCCGGCGCGGCAAAAGCTCTGTTTTCGGTCAACCACGGCTGCGGGCGACGTATGAGCCGGGGCGAGGCGCGTCAGCGACTGACCCAAAGCGGCGTCAATCAGCAGATGCGGCGGCTAAACGTGATCGTGAACGGGGGTGGCGACGTACCCATTGACGAGTCGCCGGACGTCTACAAGCCCGCTAAAGACGTGATTGCCGCCGTGGTGGGCGCAGGACTGGCGGAGGTCACCACGACACTGACCCCGATTGCGAGCATCAAGGGCGTTGACTGAGGGCATCACTGTCGGTATTCCGACCTGAAAAAATTTGAAGTCTCTCATAAATGGGCAGCAAACCTGTGGTAAAGTTTCCCAATGCGCTGCGAGGACGGAGCGGTCTGGCGGAAATCGGGTGTCAAGCTCGCGGAACGGACGCGGCGGCCCAGACCGAGTATGCGGGAGGACTGATTGAAAACGTTCCTGAGCGCCACGCTTCTGTGCCTGACTATGGTCGCTGTTACTGAGTCGGCGTCTTACGCCTGCAATCTTTGTGCCACGCCCTCTCATACGGACCCCCTGATCATCCCCAGCATCCTCATGACCGGCGCCAGTGCGTCCGGGAGCCAGAGCATTACCGGCGCCGGGTCCCAGACGAGCAATCTTGGCTCATTCGGCATCACGATCAATCCCGGTTCGGCTCTGGCAGCGAATACCGCCGCTCTGGCCGCGTTCAATCGAGGCGCTGCGCAGTGGGGAAGCCGCATCTTCGACCCGATTACCATAAACATCAATGCGAATCTGGGCACCTTCGCCAACAATAACATTATTGGCAGCACCGGCAGTGTTCTTCTCCAGTCTACTTTCGATGACATTCGCGGTGCAGTCGTTGACGATGCCGCCGATGAAGCGGACGACGCTATTGTGGCGGCCCTGCCAACCGCCGCACAGGCTAGCTTCATCACTCCGACAGGTTTTGGGATCGCCAATGCGATCGTTCTGACTAAAGCCAATGCAAAGGCCCTAGGCTTTGAGGGCCTGGACACTGTATTCGGCGCGACGGATGCTACCATCACGTTCAATAGTGCCTTCAGCTTCGACTATGACAGCAGCGACGGTATTGGCGCGGGTCTGGTGGATTTCGAGACCGTTGCCGCCCACGAAATCGGTCATGCCCTGGGGTTTGTCAGTATTGTGGACAGTGTTGACGCGCTCCTGAGCCAGGGCCGCACGCAAAATCTAGCGATCAGAACGCTAGACCTGTTCCGGTTTCAGAATAATGTCGCGGGCGCAGATCCTTCGACGGTTGAAGAATTCACCAGCTTTCCGCGATTTCTGCTCACCGGCGGCGATGCGATCACCGATGAACTCACGGGCGAGTACCGAATGTCCACCGCGGTCGCGAACGGCGACGGCAGACAGGCAAGCCACTGGAAAGACGACTCTTTGACCGGCCTGACCATCGGTATCATGGACCCGACCCTCGCGAATCAGACCATAACACCAGTCGGTGACCGGGACTTCCGCGCGCTGGACCTGATCGGCTACGATATCCTGCCGCGCCTGGAAGATTCCATGACCGCCCCGGAACCTACGAGCGCCGCCCTGGTTTGCATTGGCCTGCTGGTAATACCAATTGCCGCACGGCGGCGTCGCTAACGCGAAGACAGCCGCCCAAGTGCGGGAAGCAGGGCGCGAACGGCTTTCCCCCGGTGCGATAATCCGTGTTTTTCCTGCGGGGAGAGCTCCGACGCGGTGCGCCCCCCCGGATCGCCCGCGACCAGAAATACGGGGTCGTATCCAAAGCCGCCCGACCCGCGCGGGGATTGGGAGATACGCCCCTCGAATATCCCGGATGAAACAGCGACGACCACGCCCGCTGGGTCGGCGAGCGCGAGCGCGCAGACATAGCGGGCGGTACGTCGCTCATCGGGAACGCCTTCGAGTTCCGCAAGCGTTTTGGCAATCCACTGGGGCGCGCCCGATCCCGGTCCGGCCCAGCGGGCGGAGTACACGCCGGGACGTCCGCCCAGCGCGTCAATCTCGATCCCGGAATCGTCGGCGAGCGCCCACTGCCCGGTGGCACGCGCGGCGGCGGTGGCCTTGATGGCGGCATTCTCCGCGAAGGTCGCGCCAGTCTCCTCCGGCTCCGGGACATGTGGGTATGCTGCCATGCCGATAAGCTGGACAGGCAGCGCGCCGAGCATCTCGTGCATCTCCTCGACTTTGTGGGCATTACGGCTGGCGAGGACAAGCAGGGGAGCGGAGGGCTGCGTAGCGAACCCCTTACTCATACCGCAGGGCGACGATCGGGTCTAGCTTGCTGGCCTTCTGGGCTGGGTAGAAGCCGAAGAAGACGCCAACCCCCACCGAGAAGCCGAAGGCGAGCAGCATGGGAGCCATGGTCAGGACTGTGGCGGCGTCCGGCACGAAGTGCGGGACCAGCAGGGCAATCGTGACACCCAGCGCGATCCCGATCAAACCGCCCAGAATGGAAAGCGTTACCGCCTCGATCAGGAACTGCAGCAGCACATCGCGCCGCTTCGCACCGATCGCCTTGCGAATCCCGATCTCACGGGTGCGCTCGGTGACCGAAACCAGCATAATGTTCATGATCCCGATCCCACCAACCAGGAGCGAGACACCGGCGATACTGGCGAGCAGAGCCGTAAAATTGTTCTGAGCCTGCTCCTCTGTGCTGGCGATCTCGGACTGACTGCGCAGCTTGATGACGGAGGGGTCTCCGGGCTTGACTCGGTAACGTTTGCGGAATACCTCGTCAATCTGCGCCGAAGCCGCGCCCATCGTGTCTTCACTGGTCGCCTGGACACAGAATGAGCGGGGCCGGGCCTGCCACCAGTTGAACAGCCGTTTGTAGGCCGTACCTGCCGGGACCACCACCATATCATCGGGATTCAGGTTGCCAGTTTGGCCTTTGCGGGCCAGCACCCCGATGCAGCGCAGCCCCACATTATTGACCCGGATCAGCTTGCCCACGGGGTCGTCACCGTAGGGGAAAAGCTGCTCGTACACATCCGCGCCCAGCACCACGATCTTCGCACGCTTCTTCTCCTCATCCGCGGTGAAGAAACGGCCCTGGTCCATCTGGTGGTTTCGGATCTCCCCCCACTGCGCCCAGACGCCAAACGCATTGGTGTTGACGTTCTGGTTTCCCGCCTTGACCTGGGTCTGCACCTGGATCTCTGGCGATATCGCCTGCACATCCGGGCAGTTTGTCGGGGTGATCGCCTCCAGGTCATCAATCTTGAGGCGGTTCCAGGAGCCTGCCGCCCCCCGCACCGCGCCGATTCGTGGGCGCTCCGGATCGCCAATCAGGAGGTTGGTACCCATGGCGCGGATCTGCATAAGGGTCTTCTCACGCGCACCCTGTCCCAGCGCGATCATGGCGATGACCGCCCCGACCCCGATGATGATGCCAAGCATGGTCAGCATAGCGCGGAGTTTGTTGGCAGCCAGGCCGTGCAGCGCGACCCGGAAGTTTTCCAGAACGGGCATGCTGGTCCGTCCGGCCTGCTTGGGGGGTTCCGGTTGGGGGGTGGGACCCGCTGCCGGAGCGAGCCGGCGCGGCAAAGAGTCCTGCCGCTCGCGTCCCGGGGCGGGCGGGGTGGCTACCGCCGCCAGTGCTGTTGCCCTTTGAGGTTCTGCCATCAGTTTCAATCTCCCTGCTATCGTCCGCCGCCGAAGCCGCCGAAGCCGCCCCCGCCCCGGTTACCGCCTTGACCGCCGCCCCCCTGACCGCCCCCACCGGGTCCGCGACCACCACCCCCCTTGCCTTTGCCAGCATTCGGATCTATGGTTCCAGTGACGATCTTTTCTCCCTCTTTCAGGCCAGAGGTGATCTCGATGTTTTCGCCGGACTCCAGACCCGTGGTGACCGGGCGTGACACCGGTTTGTTGTCCGCACCGAGCACCTGAACGACCTTGCCCCGTCCGCCACCGTCCGCACCAGCCTTGCCGTCGCTGCCTTTTGAGCCACCGCCTTTGCCCTGATCCGGTCCGCGACCCGCGCCACTGGCGCTTCGCTCGGAGCGGACGGCGCGGGTCGGAACCACAAAGACATCCTTCTTTTCACTTACGATAAACTCGCACTCGGCGTTCAGGCCAGGACGGAGGTTCGCACCGGGCTTGAGGACTTCGACCTGCGTCAGGATCGTGGTGACATTCTGGTCGGTGGCACCGCGCGGGTCAATGCGGCGCACGACACCCTCGAACTCTTCGTCGGGAAAGGCATCGAGCGTGATATTGACCTTTTGACCAAGCTTGATCTGGGCGACATCGGCCTCGTCCACGAGCGCGTTGACGAAGATCCGCGAAAGGTCTCCAACCTGGACGATGCTCGCCCCTTCCGAGGTCAGGCTCTGTCCCGACGTGATAATGGTGCCCTGCTCGACATACTTTTGCAGAACGACGCCCGCGCGCGGCGCTCGGATCGTCGTGGACGAAAGCTGCACCTGCGCGTTCTGCAGGGATGCCTGCGACCGCGCGATCTGTGCCCTTGCCTGGTCAATATCGGCGGCGCGGATTCCGATCTGTTGCTGGTTCGCCAGCGCGGTCGTCAGTCCGGCTCGTGCTTGAAGCAGAGAGGCGCGGGCATTGGCGGCATCCTGTTGCCGCAGTCCGATCTGGATACGCTGCGCTTCGGCGGCCCGAAGGCCCGCGCGCGCTTCGGCGACCCGCGCCTCTGCGGCGGCAATCGTCGCGGACTGGTTCGCACCGACCGTCTCCGCGCGGGTCTGGGCCGCATTATAGTTGGCCTGGGCGACATCGCGAGCGGTCTCGGCGGTGTCCACATCCGCCTGCGCGACAAAGCCCTTGACCAGCAACTGCTGGCGCCGCTTCAGGTTCTGTTCGGCGTTTTTCAGGGTCGCCGATGCGGAGGCAAGCGCGGTCGCGACCGCCGCCCGGTCCTGTGGATTGGTGGCGCGCCGAAGCTGGTTTAGCTGCTGTTCAGCGGTGTTCAGGCTCGCCCTGGCCTGGCGGATCGTGGATTCCGTCAGAGTCGGCTGCGCTTTGGCCTGTGCCTCCGCCTGCGCGAGTCGCGACTCGGCGGCCTGGACCTGGGCACGAGCATCGGCGATGGAGGCGGCGGTGGTCTGGCGCTGAAGGCTCAATGTCTGCTGTGTTTGGGAAATGCGAGAAGTGTTGGCGCGAACGTCCGCCTGAGCCTGATTGAACGCGGTCTGGGAGTCCGTGGGGTCAATTCGCGCGATCAGTTGCCCCGGTTTCAGCATCGTGCCGACATCCACGGCGAGCAGCTTGACTTCGCCGCCGGCTCGTGACTTGATGTCCACGGTGGTCAGCGGCTGCACGGTCCCGGTCGCGGAGACGGTCTGCCGGATATCGGTGCGCTCGACATCGGCGGTCTGGAACTGCGTCTTCGCCGCGCCACCGCCCAAAAGCGAGCAACCCGGCGTGGAAAGCGTCAGCAGACCTGCTGCGGTGGCAGCGGGCCAGAATCGCCGAAACAAAAAGCGGGAGGGGAGGTTAGTGGACGTCATGCACCTGTCATTTTACCGTGTCGCAGGGCCACGGACGCCATGCCACAGTCTGGTTTCTAGTCTCATAAACGCCGGCGCGACAAAAAAGTTCACTGATTAACTATTTTTTTGCACGTGCGCCTAGTGCGGGAAGGACATGTACTGCTGAGAGTTGGTCGCGAGACCAAACAGCCCCCAGAGTGCCGGGACCACATAATCGCCCAGGATCAGACCCAGAAAGAACGGCAGGGCCGCCCGGTACGCCTTGATACCCCCGTATTTCAGCGTCACCCGCTTGGCGATCCAGGCGATCAGAAACGGGCACCACATATATTCCATGCTGGTCGTGGTCGCGAGGGCGTAACCAAGCGGATGAAGGGGCCACCAGGGGAGAAGCTGCCGCGCCAGCGATAGGCCCACCGCGAGCAGTGCCCCAGCCCCCACCGCCCCAAGGCCGGGCAGGTCCTGGAACGTGGGGGTCGTGATCATCGTGACCGCGCTTCGGGCGGCGCTGGTGGCGTTATTGGACAGTGCGGGACGCACTTTGGCCGTGGCGGCTCCAAACACATAATACAGATCGAGATGCGCCCAGAACGCGCACAGGATGCCCAGCGCGGAGGCCCACACAATCGGGGCCAGGAACGCGCGCGGGGGTAGCTCGGTCCCCTGGCCGATCTTCATCGCCTGCATCTGCTGAGGCATCGGGTTATCGCGCATGTCGGACATGAAGGTGGTGTAGCCCAGCAGGGCGGTGATCTGTCGGCCCGATAGCTGGTTGATTCCGATGGCATCACCCGTGAAAGCGGCGGGCGACCAGGGCGGCGCCCATGCCCAGCCCGCGCCCGCTTCGGAGACGATCCGTGCCAGGGTCAGCGCGATACACACGTAGAGAAACACAAAGATCGCCGCCATCAGGACCGAGAAACCGATGGCGATCAGGAATGCGCACATCGCCAGCAGACCCACACCGCCGCCGAGGATCGCCAGGCGGTAGGGCATCAGTTCATTTTGGTCGTAACCGGTGGGCCGCTTCATCTCCTCCCAGGCCCGCGCCAGGGTGCGCCGGGCGGCCCAGGCGGAGAAAAAGGCGATTCCCAGAAACGCCCCGACAGACTGTTCGCGCAGGAACGGGGCGCGGTTGGCGGGGCCAGCCCCGCCATCGGAAAGCCCCGCAGCGGCGCAGAAGACCAGCGATGCCTTGCTCATCAGGTATAGAAACCAGCACGAAAACGACACGTCGAGGGCCAGCAGGTAGCCGATTCCGATCGCGAACGGATAGAACGCGAGGGTCAGGCGGCCCATGGCGTTCATCGGGCGGGTCGTGAACAGCGTCCCGATCTCGTTGCCGGGCATGCCCGGTTTGATCGGGAGCGAGGGGATCACCGGAAACAGAAAGTTCAGGAAGTTCAGGGACTCCAGCAGGCCTGCAATCAGAAAGCCTGCCCACATCAGCCGATTCTTCCAGAACGGAGAGTCACCGCCCCGCTCGGTCATCTCCAGCGGCAGCAGCACGAGCGGGAAGGTGAGCCGCTCCTCCTCCACCCAGGACCGGCGCATCAGTGTCGTCGCGCAGAGCAAAGTCCAGAAAATCGCGAAGAAAAATGCGGACCAGGCCAGCACAGGGACCAGCCACGCGCTCAAAACGACCGGGTCATACAACGTGCTGTTGCCCCGAAAAAAGCCGTTCAGAACTCCGGGGTCGCGCGGGGCAAGCCAGGTGGGAACATTGGGCCAGATCAACTCCTTAAACTTGGAGGAGCTGGTCGCGAAATCCGCATGGAACGGCCCGACCATCTGGTTGATGAGCTGCTGCACCAGGCCGAAGCCCCCGGCGCAGGTCCCCATGCAAAGCATCGCGTACAGCAACACCAGCTCCTGCTGGGACAGGGCCGGTCCGCGTCCGGCCTTTCGGCGGCTGAGAAGGCGCGTCGTTTGGATTGTCAGGAGGTTGCCCATTACCAGCGCGAACAACATCACGACCGGGCCGCGCGGCAGGGAAGTCTGTGTCCAGAGCATCGCCTGGGCCACGACATAGGCATAAGTGCCAAAGTAGGCGTTAACGACCAGCAGCAGTGAGCCGAGGACAAAAATCACCGCCCGACGTACCCGGACATCGCTGGTAATCGCTGTCTGCGGCGGGGTCAGCACGGGTACCAGGGATGGCGGGAGCGCGGCAGGGTTCTTTCCGCCGCGCTTCGACGGAAGGGGCTGGGAGTTTTCCAGGGTGCCCAAGACGGTTTGCTCCTTTGCTTTCAGGCGACCAGCGCGTTAAAGTTTCGAGAGGCGGTCCCAAAAATCCTGCGTCTTGAAGGAGACACTGGGCGATTCCTGCCTGGCCAGGCAAGCAAAGACTCCGCGGAGGATCTTTCAGAGCTAAGCATGCCCCACTAGCCCTGGTATCCCGATGCCCAGCACAATGCCCACCTGTAATACGAACGGGGTGTTCCGTCTGGTTCTGCGAGCGTTGATGGGATCAACCGGGTCAGCCTTTGTCAGTCGCCAGGCCGCGGACATCCTCACTGGACCGGGCGCTAAGGCACGTTTGCAGAGCACGGGGCGCAAACGTGGTCGAGCACACCGAGTCACGACGATTCACAGACGGAAAACGGCACTCGCGCCAGAGACGAGAAGTGGGTTCCTGGTCGCGGACTTCAGAGTGTCTTTCGGCACGTCCACCGTCAAGGTCTTTCGCGCCGCCCGCACACTGACC
>JACMJB010000382.1 GCA_014380815.1 Armatimonadota bacterium | reverse complement strand
TAGAGGCGCCAGCGCGGCGTCTCCTGTTTCCCTGATCAATGTGACTTATCTGGATTATCCCTTTTCCCGTTCCATGCCGGCGCAAATTACCTCTTTAGCACCCTCAGCGCGGTTTGCTCGCTCCGTGAACTCCATGATCGCGTACGAGAAAGGGGCATGGAGTGGCCTGGTTCTGGACTTCAGCCGGGTGTCTGTGGAAAAGGCAATGGAAATGCTTCAAGTGGTGGTCCCACCGGGGCAGAAGGCCCCGCCTACCGCGTCCGCCACGCCGCGCCGCTGAGACCGGATAGGGCAGCAGTGTGGGCCACAGTTTGCGGCATGGGGAAAGCCGTGATAGGGTGGTTAGGTTAACGGACGGCGCGTTGGACGCGCCGTCCGCGTGCTTTGTATCCCGGTGCCTCAGGCCCCTGCGGCGCAAATCAAATACAAATGGCGGAACAGCGGCAAAGCGCCGCATCCGCGCCAAAGCTCCGGCGGGCCTGCCAAATCGCCCAGCCGGAGACCTGGAGGAAAAAGCTTGGCTAAGCAGTCACTCATCGAAAAGGCGAAACGGACGCCGAAGTTTCAGGTTCGCGGTTATACCCGCTGCAACCTGTGTGGTCGCTCTCACGGATTCATCCGCAAGTTCGGCCTGTGCCGCGTCTGTTTCCGCGAAATGGCGCACAAGGGTCTGATCCCTGGCGTCACTAAGTCGAGCTGGTAGATAAGGAGAAACAATTACCATGGTTATCTCCGATCCTATCGGCGATCTTTTGACCCGTCTTCGCAATGCACAGAAGGCTAACCACGACGCCCTCGAACTTCCCGACAGCAAGATCAAGCGCGAAGTGCTGCGTATCTTGCAGGCGGAAGGCTTCATCAAGAGCTACGAAGTGATTCCCGATGCCCCGCAGAACCGCATCAAGGTGACGCTGCGCTATGGTCAGGGCCAGGGACAGCGCCGCGAACCGGTTATCACCGGGCTGAAGCGCATCTCCAAGCCCGGGCTTCGTGTCTACGCCTCCGCCACCGAACTTCCCGTGGTCCTGCGCGGTCTGGGAGTCGCTATTCTGACGACTTCGCGCGGGGTGATGACCGCCAAGCAGGCCCGCCGCATCGGTATTGGCGGCGAAGTCCTCGCCTACATCTACTAAACCCAACTTCTTACGGGCGATCTTTGTGAAGGCCGCCCGTTTGGTGACCGTGACCCGTTCGTGCAGGCTTGTACGAATGGGGGAGTAACCATTATGTCCCGTATTGGCAAGCAGCCGATCCCGATCCCGGCAGGTGTGACAATCACCGCCGAGGAAGATGGGCGCATCACGGTGAAGGGGCCGAAAGGCACCCTGACCCGACAACTCTCGCCCGACATGAAGATCACCCAGAACGAGGGGATCCTTCTGGTCGAGCGCCCGACCGATACCGACCGTCACCGCGCCCTGCACGGCCTGACCCGAACTCTTGTCGCCAACATGGTGATCGGGGTCGCCACCGGCTACCAGAAGGTGCTAAACGTCACTGGCGTCGGCTTTCGCGCCACGGTGACCGGTCAGAAACTGACGCTGAACGTCGGCTACTCGCACCCCGTCGAGATCGAACCGCGCCCCGGCATCACTTTCAGCACGGTAGTAGATCCGGCGACTCGTATGCCGGTCATCACGGTTTCCGGGATTGACAAGCAGCAGGTAGGGCAGCAGGCCGCCGAGGTCCGCAAGGTCCGCAAACCAGAACCCTACAAGGGCAAGGGTATCCGCTACTCCGACGAAATCGTTCGCCGCAAGGCCGGTAAGTCCGGCAAGGCAGGCGCGAAGGGTGGCAAGGGCGGAGCCAAGGCCAAGAAATAATCCTGGCCTGAATCGAACGAGTGAAAGCGAACGGAGGGACTGCCGGTCGGAAATCGGCGGTGCAAACCTCGCGTAAGGAATAAAAAAATGCAGTCTAATAAAAATGAATCGCGGCAGAAGCGGCACGGGCGAATCCGCAACCGGGTCATTGGAAACCCGGAGCGGCCCCGCCTGAACGTGTACCGCTCGCTGAACCATATCTATGCCCAGATCATTGACGACTCCAAGGGACACACGCTGGCCTCGGCATCGTCGCTGGACGGCGCGCTCAAAGAGAACAAGAACGGCGGCAATGTCGAGGGCGCGAAGTCGGTCGGTCAATTGATCGCGGAGCGCGCCAAGGCCGCCGGTGTCGAAAAGGTGGTCTTTGATCGGGGCGGCTATCTCTACCATGGGCGCGTCCAGGCGCTCGCCGATGCCGCCCGCGAGGGCGGTCTGGACTTTTAAGAAGGACGCATACAACGCATGGCAAAAGTTAATCCAGATACCCTGGACCTGAAGGACCGCGTGGTGCGGACCAACAAAGTTCAGAAGACCCACAAGGGTGGACGTACCATGAGCTGGTCCATCCTGGTGGTGGTCGGCGACGAAAACGGCTACGTCGGGGCGGGCATCGGCAAAGCCCGAGCGATCCCGGACGCGATCCGCAAGGGGACGGAAGACGCGAAGAAGAACCTGATCAAGGTCCCTATCGTGGACGGCACCATCCCCCACGAGATCCTGGCGAACCATGGGGCCTCCCAGGTTCTGCTCCGGCCTGCCGCGCCCGGTACGGGCGTCGTCGCGGGCGGCGCGGTCCGCATCCTGCTGGAGCTTGCGGGCGTCAAGGACGTTCTGGCAAAATCCATCGGGGCGTCGAACCCGGTCAATAATGCCTGGGCGACCATCAACGCGCTGACCAGCCTCAAGACGATCGAGGATATCGCGCGGCTGCGCGGCAAGACGGTGCAGGAGATCCGCCACGGTTCCGCTGCTCCGGGTACAGTCGTGCCGACGGCAGCGGTCGCTCCGGTAGCTGCCGTGGTTCTGTCCGCCCCTCTTGAGACGACGAAAATCGAGACCGAGACCGAGAGCGCTGAGGAGGTGACCGCCGATGTCGCAGCCTAAGAGCATCCGGGTCACGCTGAGCCGCAGCCCGATCGGCTACGAGCGAAGCCAGGGACTGACCGCGCGGGCGCTTGGCCTATCCCGTCTCGGTATGACTGTGACCCACCCCGATAACGACTCGGTACGTGGCATGGTCTTCAAGATCCGCCATCTCGTCAAAGTCACGGAAGTGGCTGCCGCCACCGAAGCGGCCCAGGAAGCGAGCGCAGTATAAGTGAAACTAGACGATCTAAAGCCTGCCGAGGGGGCAACCCATCGCCGCAAGAAGATCGGGCGTGGCCCCGGCTCCGGTCACGGCAAGACCTCGACCCGAGGACACAAGGGTGACAAGTCGCGCGGTTCTTCCAAGCTTGGCTTTGAAGGAGGACAGACTCCCCTCCACCGCCGTCTGCCAAAGCAGCGCGGTATCGGGGTAGGTCTGACGGCACGCGGGTTCAATACCGGACGATTCAAGACGCACTACACGGTGATTAATATCAGCCAGCTTGAAGTGTTCGAGGCCGACGCCGTGATCTCTCCGGAACTTCTTTTGGAGAAGCGGGTGATAAAAGACCTCAAGCTTCCCGTAAAGGTACTAGCGGACGGCAAGCTTACCAAGGCCCTGACGGTTCGTGCCCACAAGTTCAGCGCCTCGGCCCAGGAAGCGATCACCGCTCTTGGCGGCACCGTCGTGGTTCTCTAAATTCGACGGGACGAACGGCTTGAAGGTTCGTCCCCTCGAGACTTCGGAAGCGTGAGGCGGGGAAGAAGAGTAGCAGAAAATGCTTGAGAAATTAGCGGCGGCGGTACAGGTGCCCGATATCCGTAAGCGGCTGCAGTACGTACTCCTGATGTTCGCGGTGTATGTCCTCGCGCTTCACGTCCCCGCAGCGGGCGTGGACCAGACCGCGATCGCCGGGCACCTGAACGGTGTCTTTGGTCTGGTGGATGTCTTTTCGGGCGGGGCGCTCAAAAAGTTTTCCGTGATCGCGATGGGCATCATGCCCTACATCAACGCCTCGATCATCATGCAGCTTCTCACGGTCGCGATCCCCCAGCTTCAGGCCCTCCAGAAAGAGGGGGAATCCGGACGCAAGCAGATCAGCAAGTACACGCGCTATGCCACGATTGGGCTGGCGTTTGTACAGGCGTTCGGTCTGTACCAGGTCTTCTCCCACCCCAGCGCGACCGGTCCGGCGGCGATCCAGCCGAACGTCGTGAATATGCTGACGGTCATGATTACACTGGTCGCGGGAACGATGTTCCTGCTCTGGCTGGGGGAGCAGATCACCGAAAAGGGGATCGGCAACGGGATCTCGCAGATCATCTTTGTTGGGATCATGGTCTCGATCCCGCAGCAGATCTCGCGCACGGCCCAGGAGGTCGCAGCCGGTGCAATCAGCCCGTTCGGGGTCATTGCGGTGCTGCTGCTGTTCCTGGCCTCGATTGTCGGCATCATCTACATGACCCAGGGAGTCCGCAAGATTCCCGTCCGTCATGTGCGGCGAATCGTCGGGTCAGGCAACAACCGGCAGATGACGCAGGAAGGTACGTCGTACCTCCCGCTCAAGGTGAACACAGCGGGTGTCATCCCGATCATCTTCGCGATGTCCATTCAGCTCTTCCCGGCGACCTTCGCACAGTTCTTCCGGCCCGGTCAATCGGCCTTTGGGGATTTCGTGCAACGGGCCACTCTGTGGCTCCAACCCGGCGAGAGCATCACCGCTTCGCTGATCTTCGCGGCTCTGGTGCTGTTCTTCACCTATTTCTACACAGCGATCCAGTACGACACGACGGATATCTCCGATAACCTGAAGAAGTATGGCTCGTTTATTCCTGGCATCCGTCCGGGCAAGCCGACAGCGGAGTATCTGGACAAGGTACTGACCCGTATCACGCTGGCAGGCGCGCTGTTCCTGGCAAGTGTCGCTTTGATTCAATACTGGGCGCCAAAGATGACCGGGGTCACCACCGTATCGCTGGTCGGCGGAACGTCTCTGCTGATCGTCGTTGGGGTCGCGCTTGAAACAATGCAGGCGATCGAAGCGCAGATGGCGATGCGAAACTATGAGGGCTTTATCAAGAAGCCAGGCAGTGGGGCGGCCCCTGCTGGCGGCACGGTCGGTGGGTCCGGCCTCGCCCGCGCGGGTGCGCGTTAGTCGCAATGAATACCGGGCAGCGCTTTGAGTGAGGGAAGCAGTCGCGCGGGTCGGGTCGTGTTTCTCGGCCCGCCTGGAGCCGGAAAAGGGACGCAGGGCAACCGCCTTGCGTCCTTCTGGGGTGTGCCGCACGTCGCTTCGGGCGATCTGCTGCGCCGAATCCTTCAAAATCGGGAAGGTTCGGCGCTTGCTGCCGCCATCCGTGTCATTGATAAGGGCAGTCTGGTGCCCGATGAGACTGTGGGGCAGGTCGTGTTTGAGGCGCTAGATCTCCCCGGGGCACAGCGTGGTTTTGTGCTGGACGGCTACCCGCGCAGCGTTGACCAGGCGCGTGATCTGGAGCGGTACCTCTCGGAACGCCGCCGTCCCCTGCAGGTCGTGATCGGGCTGAGGATCGGGGAGGCGGCGCTGATCGCCCGGCTTTCCGGGAGGCTTACCTGCCCGAACTGCGGGGCGTCCTACCATGTGATGAAGGACCCTCCCCAGACTGCGGGAGTCTGCGATCAATGCGGTAATGTGCTCGCGGTGCGTGAGGACGATCAGCCCGGTCCGATCCGGACCCGGCTGATGCTGTACCACCAGAAGACGGAGCCGCTGCTGAGCTTTTACCGTGAACGCGGCATGTTGCGTGAGGTGGATGCCGAGGGGGATGAGGCGAAAGTCTTTGAACGGGTCCTCGCCTCGAGTGGCGGTCTTGAGAAGAGTTTGATATACTAGATGATTGTACGCAAGTCGGCGGCAGAGATTGAGAAGATGCGCACCGCCGGGCGCGTGGTGGCTGAGGGGCTGGAGGCGACGGCGCGCTCTATCGTCCCCGGTGCGCCTCGCATTCAAGATTTAGACCGTTTATCGCCGCGGATTCGTCGGGAGTGCGGCGCGGCTCCGGCGTTTCTCGGATATCGGGGTTTTCCCGCGAGCACTTGTATCTCTGCCAGCGAGGCGGTCGCGCACGGCATCCCCGATGCACGCGTCCTGCTGAGCGGGGATGTTGTTTCGCTGGATTTCGCGTGTTCGGTGGATGGCTACTTCGCGAACGCGGCGGTGGCGCTGCCGGTGGGTGAGATTAGCGCGGAGGCGAAGCGATTGCTGACCGTCACGCGCGAAGCGCTGTATCAGGGTATCGCCCAGGCAAGAGCTGGCTCCCGCCTGGGCGATGTCGCGTCCGCAATACAGCGGCACGCGGAATCCGCGGGCTACGGCGTTGTCCGCAAACTGGTAGGGCATCGGGAAGCTTTTCGCTCGTTTTGAGCATACCGTGGCAGTCACCAGGCGCGGGCCAGATATTCTGACCTTGCCCCTGGCAAATCGTGTGTCTGGTAAAGGTGCCGCGCCGGAAGTTCCGGCGCGCTTTGAGGAGTGGCTAGTCGGTGTAGAACGCGGTTCAGCCGTGGTTTCCGCGCCGATATTGGGCTGAAAGGAGCCGTATGGCAGGACGACCTGGTGGCTACGGCGGCTACCGGCCCGGCGGCGGACGCCCGGGCGGTGGACGACCCGGTGGTGGAGGGGGACGACCCGGCGGCGGGCGGCC
>JACMJB010000381.1 GCA_014380815.1 Armatimonadota bacterium | reverse complement strand
TCGCGGCAAGGATCATCCCTCTTGCCCGGCAGGATTTCGACGTGCCTTACACGGTCAAGCTGATTGACAGCAAAGAGGTCAATGCCTTTGCGCTCCCCGGCGGGCCGATCTATTTTTACAAGGGGTTAGTGGACATCACGACCTCCGACGATGAGCTGGCCTCCGTGGTCGGGCACGAAGCGGCCCACGTGATCAAGCAGCATTCGGCAAAGCAGATCAGCGATGCCCAGGCCAAGAATATCATCGCACAGATCGCCTTCGGACGAGCGAGTCAGTTAGCGCAGGTGGCGGCAGGTCTCGCGCTTCAGATCCAGCAGTTGAAGTATTCGCGCGGCGATGAATCGGAGTCCGATGAGGAGGGGTTCCGGTATCTGGTCGCGGCCAAGTACGACCCGGACTCGATGGCATCCATGTTCCGCAAGCTCAAGCAAAAGGGCGGCGGCAGCAGCGGCCCGGAATGGCTGCAAAGCCACCCGGTCCCCGACAGTCGGATCCGGGACGCGGAGCGGCGCGCGGCGGCGTACAAGCAGGGGCGCGGAACGCCGTAGTGGTCATCCGAGTAAAAAGACAGTTTTTCCTGGCGGGGGGAGACGGGGAAGGCAGCCCCCTCGCCATCGCTTGCGACAGGACGCCGGGGCTGGGGGCGAGGCGCGCGTGAAGGTTTGCGCGGTCATTCCCGCTTACAATGAGGGCAAACGGATTCTGCCGGTGCTGAATACATTGGACGCCGCGGCCAGTGTCCACGAGATACTCGTCGTGGATGATGGGTCCCTGGATGACACCTTCGCGGTCGCCTGCTCGCACCCGGCCTGCGAGACAGGTCGGATCCGTGTCCTTCAGCATAACCCGAACCGGGGCAAGGGCGCAGCCATGCGGACCGGGGCCGAGACCACGAGTGCCGAGGTCATTGTTTTCTTCGACGCGGACCTGGTCGGACTGACCCCCGCTCATGTCAACAGCGTGGTGCTTCCCGTGGCGTCGGGCAGGGCGGCGATGGCGCTTGGCGTCTTTCGCGGCGGACGCGGCGCGACCACGCTTGCCCAGATACTCGCGCCCAATATCTCCGGACAGCGCGCGATCCGCCGGGATGTTTTCCAGTCTATTCCCTGTCTGACCAAAGCGGGCTACGGTGTCGAGCTTGCGATCACGAACTATGTGCTGGGCGAGGGATTGCCGATCACGCGCGTTGTGCTGAACGATGTTACGCACCCGATGAAAGAAGAAAAACTCGGCTTCTTTCGCGGCGCGGCCTCCCGCATGCGCATGTACTGGCAGATGCTGCCTTATCTGGCCCGCGGCCTTTTCCGCAGACGGCGCAATCGGCTGGTCCAGAAAGATCGGTTAGAATAGAGCCATGCCCACTTCCACGACGCTCCGTGAGGATTTAAACGCTCTGCTCATCGTGCAGGTCATTGACACGAGGATAGATCGCGCCAGGACGGCAATCGCCGCTCTGGATACCGGTGCGAAGAGCGCCGCGCGGTTTAACACCCAGAAAACGGAGTCGGAGGCGCTGCGTGCCGCTGCCGTGAAGGCGCAGACGGAGCAGAAAGACGGTGAGCTGCGTCTGTCGAGCATCGAGACCAAAACCGCGCAGGTAAACAAGTCCCTGTTCGGAGGTACGGTGACCGCGACCCGCGAACTCGAGAATCTGCAGCGCGAACTTGCGATGCTGGCACGCCAGAAAGATGACATCGAGCTTGCCGTTCTGGCGGCGATGGAAGCATCCGGCGAGACACTCGCGGCGGCGGAAGCCTCGGAACAGACACTTGCCACGCTTGCCGCCCAGTACCGGGCGACACGCGCCGCCTACAAGGAGCGGCATGCGGAATTGACCGCGGAGATCACGGCGGCGGAGACCGAAAAGGCGGCGGCGGTAACGGCAGTCCCCCCTGCCTTGCTGGCGCGCTACGACGCGATCCGGCCCAAACGGGACGGGATCGGGGCAACTTCCCTCGACACCGATGGGGTCAGCTGCGGGGCCTGTCACACCAAGCTGAACACAACGCTGACCGCCGATGTCCGGGCCTCGCAGTCGCTGCAGACCTGCGAATATTGCGGTCGTATCCTGGTTCCTCCCGCGCCGGTTCCGTAGTCTTTAACGGGGCCGGTTCAGCAGAACCAGCACGGCGGACGCGCAAAGAACCAGCGCACCCAGTATCCGAACCGCGTAGACCTTCCCCGGTTCTCGTTCCAGCCAGCCAGGCCGGAGAGCATTCACCCCGACCAGGATCACACCGGATAGCATGGCGAAAACGTTCACCAGAACGACCCCGCCACCCGCCCGCCGGAACGCTTCCCCGATACAGGCGATCCCGATGACCAGGCACAGTCCGGTCATTCCCACCCCGACCAGGCCATGCCGACTGCGCAGACTGAGCGTCACGGCGGCGCGCGCATCGGGCGGCCAGAGCAGAGCAGGGACGGCAAGTAGCGCCATCGCCCCGGCCATCTCGACGGTTGCGGTCGCGCCTCCGATCGCAAGGCTGACCTGCCCGAACAGCGTGTCCGAAACGGCAAACAGCGGGACTGTGACCAGCGCCATCAGCCATAGGGGGCGCTCGCAAAAGGCGCGAATCCCAAGCCGTTCATTCCACGCGATGCCCAGCGCGCCCGCCGCCGCCAGCAGGACCAGGGCATACACCATTGGTGGAAAGCGTTCGTGTGGCGGCAGAAGAAAGGCGATCAGCGGCAGGTATAGATTTTTGAGGGGCCAGAGCGCGCCGAGTGCGGAGATGTCCGCACGGTAGACACTCCATAGATAGAGCAGATTGCCCGCCAGGTTCACCAACACCAGGCCCGCAAACGGTCCCCAGGGCGTTGCTTGAGGCTGCCTCGTACCCGGAAACAGGAGCAGGAGCGGTGACAACACGGCAACCGCCATCAAGCGCAACGCGAGAAACGCGCGGGGCGACCCGACCGCATACTTCGCGGACCACTTCTGAGACAGGTCCAGGGCGGCAAATGCCAGTGCGGCGAGCAGCGCGAACAGGAGAGCATCAAGAGGAAGCGGATAGGGACCAGGCAGCATTCTCGCGCTATTGTACCCTGGCGCTGATAACCTGGCGCTAGGTCATGAGCGCCAGGTTATCAGCGCTAGGTCGTGGTGTTCGAAAGGGTCTGCCGTGTCCGGCGATCCTGCCACCACTGCGGCGTACGCAGCTGCCCCTTCCGTGCGGCAAGGCTGAGCAGCAGCAGTCCTATCGCCGTTGCGATCCCCAGCGCCATCAGCCCGGCTTCGGGACCAAAAGCACCGCCGGTCCAGAGCGCAGGGCCGACGCTCTCGCTACGCAGAATGCTTGGCAGCGGTTTCAGTCCCGAAACTGGCGCTCCGTAGACTATCCCCTGAAACAGGTTCCACCCCCAGTGCAGGCCCACCGCAAACCACAAGTTGCGGGTCAGAAGGTATGCGGATGCCAGCAGAATCCCCGCCTCCAGAGCGATTGCGGTGCTGGAAAGAAAGGTCGCATTCGGATTCGCGGCGTGGACCCCGCCGAAGACCACGCTGCTGAGGAGGATCGCCCCCCAGGACCCGATCCCCTCTTCGAGAATGCGGAAGAGGAGTCCACGAAACAGCACTTCCTCGAACAGGGCCGCGAGGAAGAACCCGAAAAACGCGGCAAAGAGCGCAAGCGGTGGGGAGGGGAGCGGTGAGAATCGGTACCAGCCCAGCAGGGCAAGCACCGCGACGATGAGTGACATTATCGCGCCGCCGATTGCAAAGCCGGCGGCAGTTTGGCGCAGGGCAGAGGAAACGGAGCTTCCAAACTCCTGAAGCGAACCACGCCGCTCCATGACACGGCCTACGAACCAGGCGACAAGCACGGAAGCCACCGCAGTAGAGGCCCCCTGAACCAGAAGCAACATCAGTGTCGGGCCGTACGCGGCGCCTCCGAACACCAGAAGGCCAATCTGCTCTGTCAACAGCCAGGAAAATGGGAGCAGAAACGCGATTGCCAGTATTATAGTCGCCGAAATCGCGATCAAAAGGCGGATAGGGGGCAGGCGGAAAAATCGGCGCGCTTTGGAGTCTTTCACGGCGGGGGATGCGGTCATTTGGTCTCCGGGGGAATTTCGTCGCACGCGTCGTGTACAATGGGGCGAATTAGCCAGTATAAGCAGGTAAGTTACCCGTTTCCTACACCCGATAATCATACCGGGACCGCGGGGAAACGCGACGGCGGAACTAAGAAAACAAAGATGTCACTGTTTAACCGTCTCTACACGTCCTTCGCCACTCTTTCAACAGGCTTGTTTTTGCTGGCGGGCGGATTTTTCGGTATGGCGAGGCCGGCATGGTCTCAAGATCATCTGCTTTTCTGCAATAATCCAGAAAAGATACGGATAAGCGGTGTTTATGCCGACACACTGTTGAAGGCGGGTGAGAAGTACACCGTTTTCTACCACTATAAGAATGTGACCGGGGTATCGGGGAACTTCGTGGTCGCGCTGCATGGCGCGGTGGCGAAGCCACTGCGCTTTACGGCCCGGCAGGGGTTCGCGAATCCACAGAACGATCCGCCGCTGGCGGGACGCCAAGCGATGGCGCGGTTTCTTTCGAGCGTAGACAAGTCGTTTGTCGGGAAACAGGGTGCCGGTCGCTTCACGCACCGGGTAGGGGACCGGAATGTCGTGTCGGGGGTGCTTTCCGTACAGTGCGATCAGCCGACACGGCTCCGCCTCTACTTCCGGCACGATAAATGGACCGTTCCTGGCGCGCGCGTCATTGCTGTGGCGACCCCGCGCCGCGAAGTCGAGATTGCACTTTCGACCGCCTCGGATCGGAAATCGTTTCGTATCGGTCAGCCGGAGGCCGGCATGAACCGCCGCCTCGACGGCACCTATGGGATGCTGTATGCCTTTAAGATCGCCGCACCGCAGGGCCGCAGGGTGCGGGTCTCGTTCTCACCGCGCGGCGGCAAGGGCGGCCTGGTCGGATCGGTAAACGGGGATCTTCGGCAGAGTAATATCGTGCCTGCCGCTCAGTGGAGAGTCTTCTTCGAGCAGAGCATGGGCAAACGAGGGCTGAATCTGACAACTGCACCCTTTGGTGGGGTCTTCTATCCGGTAGAGTTGGTGTTTCAGCTTATCTAGCGGGCATCAGGTACTGGGATCAGGCAAGGACAGGCAACGTGAACGTCGAAAAAGCGAAAGAGTTTCTCCTGAGTTATTACGGGCCGGAGAACCCAAACCAGAAGTGGATCATTACGCTCACTGTGCTCGCGATTCTGATGGTGCCGCGCGGCACCCGGCGGCCCGCCGCGATTCTGGCCGGGGTCGTTCTGGCCGCCTGGCTGGTGTCCGGCTTTGTCTTTGGCGCTTTTCGCCAGTTCGCACCCGACTGACGCCTACGGTCTGGTGGCAGGGGCCACGGTGCGTGTCTCCGCCGCGCGCAACAGCCCTTCAGACGAGGCGGTCCCTTGGAGGTAGACCCCGTCCGGTTTGATCTCGACCCCGTGGATACGAACCGGTATCGGGAGCGTCGAAAGGTCCACTGCAGGGTTCAGCGCCCGGGCGAGATAGTCAATCAACGGGCGCGGGATCGGCAGAACCGAAAGGCGGGCGGTGCCAGGGACGAAATCAAGCTGGGTGCCGTCCGGCGTGGGCGCAAGCCTGCCGTCCACGGTGATCGGCACCTTGACGCCAGAGATCCCAAAGTTCGCCAGCACTTCGGGCCGCGCCTCAACGGATGCGGTGCCAGGACCAAGGGCGATGATCAGACCAGCAAGCGTGGGGCGATTCGCGGTGACATACCGGTTCAGGTTTGCGACTCCGATCCGGGCGGTGAACCGGGCCGCCCCGATACTGGTCAGCTTTCGCGCCCTGGTGTCTACCGAGACCGAATCGAAGTCCATCGTGAGGCGATCAATCACCAGGCCGTCCTCGAACCGGACGTTGTCGCCCTCGATATGAACGCTCTGGAGCCTGCCACGGAGGACCGCGCCTGCACTGTCGCCGCGGATCCGTGTCGCGTACTTGTCCGCGGGTCCCAGGAACGACGGAAGCAGATCATTCACCGCTTTTTCTGCTTTTGATTCCGCGACCCGCGCGCAGCCGGGGGCGATCAGAAAGATGACCAGACTACCGGAGAGCACGGTGACCAGCAGCAGCAGGGTTCGCAGCAGCTTCACGGTTTTGGATAAGGTCGTCATTCGCTCATACTTATGCCGCTGTCACGGCAGACAACTCCTCAGCGGGCGACCGGCTCGCGGGCGATTCGGCTCCGCTGCCACCATCCGGCCCCGCAGTCGGCGGGGCCACCATTTCGCCACGCACAACGAACCCCCAGAGCAGCGCACCCGCCATAACGACCGCTGAAACCGCATACGGGGCCGTGGGACCGATGTAGTTGAAGAGCGAACCCGCGACGACCGGTCCGACCGTCCGCGCTAGCGAGTCAAAGCTTTGCGAGGTAGAGAGGGTAAGCCCTTGCCCCGTGGTGGCCCGGCGCGAGATGAGCGATGACAGCGCGGGCGCGGTCAGGGAGCGGCCCGCGGACAGCAGCAGCATGGGGCCGATCACCAGCCAGAAGAGGGTTGTTGGCAGCGCGAAGATCGCAAACCCCAGCGCCATCAACGCGATCCCGGCGCGGGCGACTGGCCCCTCGCCGAATCGGGCGACCAGCCGCTCGATTAATCCCCCCTGAATGAAGATCCCCACCAGACCGGCGATCCCCAGGATCGTGCCGGTAGCCAGCGGCTGACTTTCCTGCGAGACGCCGAACGATTTGACCGCGACCAGGTAGAAGCTGAAGCTCTGCTCCAGCGCGGAGAAGCCGAAGGTCACCAGAAACGTCAGGAGATAGAGATGCCGAACCGGGCTTCGCAGCACCCAGAAGGCGGCGGCGGGACGGAAGCGGATCGGGTTCTTTTGCGCTTCTCGGCGAGCTTCGATGGGCAGAGATTCCGGCAGGCGGAACAGCGTGGAGGCAAAGTTCAGGAGTGCGATCCCCGCCGCGACGAATGCGGGCAGTGCAAGATCCACGTACCCCAGAAAGCCCCCGAAGGCCGGGCCAAAGGTGAATCCCAGTCCAAGGGCCGCGCCCAGGATTCCGATTCCTGCCGCGCGCTTTTCAGGCGGCGTCACATCCGCGACATAGGCGAAGGCGACTCCAAGGGAGGCGGAGGAGAGGATCCCTGCCAGCAGTCGTCCGGCGAACAGCATCCACAGGTTGTGCCCGGCGAACCCGAAAAGGATATAAGACGCACCAAGGCCCAGCTGGGACAGCAGGATGATCGGACGCCGTCCCACGCGGTCGGAATAGGCTCCCCAGAGCGGCGCGAACAGGAACTGCGTGAAGGAATACGAGGCCGCCAGCACCCCGCCAAGGAGGGCAGCGTAGCGCGCATCCGTTCCCGAAGCGACCTCGATGTAGCGTGGCAAATTCGGAATCACGATTCCGAATCCGAGCAGGTCCACGAAAACGGTCACGGCGAGAAGCAGGATCGGTTTGAAGAGCGCCAGAGAAGCGGAGCGGTCTCGTTTTCTTCGCCCCCCTGCCGCGTCGGCAGCATCGGCGGTACCCGTTTCGTCGCCGTTCCTCTCGCCGCCCCGTTGCCGTCGCATTCGCCTGTTACGCCTCGATCCCGTATGCTGCTGTCACTGTTTCATGGTATCGGACCGGGGAAGCGGCGGCAACGGGGTTATGGAAGTCCGGGGTTACTAAGGTTACTGGGTCGGATCAGTCCGCAGCTTGTTCTCGACGGCACTGACTCCGGAAAGATGGGCGACGACCTCCCCGGCGATCCTGCGGTCCGCTTCGGTCGGCACGTGCCCGGAAAGCTCGACGACACCGAATGCAATGTCTATCCGGATGCCTTCTATCACATGGGCCGCAAGGCGCGGTTCCTCGGCGAGGGCGGTCTCCGCATCCTGTGCCAGGGTGCCGTCGCTGTCGTTGCTGCCCCCAAAGGGAACCCCAAGTCCCAGCAGCGACGTTCCCCCTGCGAACGAGCCGCCCGTGGTCATCTGCGGCGAGGTCGCCGAGAGGGGGTAGGCTCCCAGCGCGCTGTTCGCCGGGGCGTACCCGACGATGGGCATCGGAGTCGCGGCAGCTTCCCGTCGCTCGATCTCGTCGTCGCCCCGCTCAACCGGGATCGGGTCTTCCCGTTGCGGCGCCGTGTTTCCCTCATTCGCAGGATGATAGTCTTTATTTTCGCTCGACATTGTCATTTTTTCTTTCTTCGGATATTTTCCACCAGAACCGGCTCGTGGTGTGTTACATTGATAAGGAAACTTTCTGCAACCCATTACCCAGAATAGGCGTCCACTAAATAGGTTCTATGGCCCGTCCGGCACCGTGCTGCTTTTCGTCGCACAGACATTGGGCGATTATCCAATCGTTTTTATCTCTGTTGTCCCCTGATCAGGAAGCGCGCCTGACCGGTCCTGGAACCAATCAGAGCAGGCGAAATGAACCCTGATCATAGATTCAATGAAGTCAGCAAAGGGGAGTTAACTCGTGCCTAAGTGGAGCAGCGATTCAATCGCGGGGGAGATCCTCCGCCGCTTCGAGGCAGGGCTGGATCTGTCTTATTCCGGCATGGCACGGGAGGACCTCCCGCTGCTGCGGGCCGCGACTCGCTATATGGGTTCGTGGCAGGCGGCAGTGGAGTACGCGGGGCTGAACTACGACGACATCCGGCGTTACAAGTCGTGGAACAATAGCCGCATCATCGAGCGAATCCAGGAGCTGCACGAGAACGGGGAAGACCTGTCCTGGCGACACGTGTCGCTGACCCTGGACCCGAGCCTTGCGGCGGCGGCGACAAAGAAGAGCCACTTCGGCTCCTGGAAGGCTGCGTTGGAGGCATCCGGCCTTAATTATGACGACATCCGGCGCTATCGTGATTGGAGCGATGATGAGATCCTTCGCAAGGTCCGCGATCTGTATGCCCAGGGCGAGCCGCTGAACGCCAAAAGCATGGAGCGCGATAACATCACGCTGATCACCGCGGCGCGGCGGCGCTTTCCCTCCTGGGACCGCGCGCTTGCGGCGGCGGGTCTCGATTACCGCTCTATCGTCATCCGTGCCCCATTTCGCCGCCGCCGCCAGACCGACGGCGCCGCAGCGCGAAAGGCTCCCGGCAAGATCGTCAGCAAGTCAAGCTAGCTTCGGACGGAGCGGCAGGGCCACACCGGGTCCGCGCCCCCGGGGGCGGACCCGGTCTTGATTGTCTACATCCGGCATCAACTATTGAGTTCCTCGAACCCTGATCCCCTTCTGCGTCCGTTCCCACCCGCTCGGCATCACTGGCTCGGGTGGGGTCTGATCCTGGCAGGGCTGGTAGTTACCGCCCTCACCCCGCGGTTCGAACCGGGGTTCTGGAAGGACCTGGGCGCGGAGATCAGCGGCAAGCCCTATAATGCATTTCTCGCGCTTGGGATCGTGGCACTGCTGTATCTGGCGTATGCCGCCCGGTCCAGGGCCTCATTTCTGCGGGTCACCGTGGTGATGCTGACCGAGACCGCGCTCTATGGCTTGATCAAGGCGGTTACCTGGTTTGGTTTCCATGCCTTTGCCCGGCCTTCGGGGAGGGATGGCGGCTTTCCATCAGGTCATACCGCCGCTGTCTGCGCCCTGGCTTACCTGCTGACTGAACGATGGCCCAAGCTTGCGCCGCTGTGGTACGCCGCCGCCGCCGCTGTTGGCTGGTCCCGGTGGAGTTCCGGGGCGCACTATCCTTATCAGGTGGTCGCCGGGGCGATACTCGGGCTTACGGTCGCCGTAGTACTGGCCCACCGCTTTCCGGAGCCGGTGCAACCGGACGCTACGGACGCCGTTTCCGCTTAGTTTTTCGCCCTGACGGCCTCCGCCGCTTTTACAGCAGGCGTTTCCAGGCAGAGTCCCACGACCGACGCGCGAACTTCGATCTCGTTTGCGACAAGTTTTGTATCCACGCCCTTCGCGATGTCAAATTCATCGCGCTTGAGGGTGAATTGGGTCCTCAGCACCAGGACATCCCCTTTTTGCTGATCATTGGTCCGCTGAGAAGCGGCTCCTGGGACATAGGTCGCCGTGACCGGCGCGATCATGGTGCGGGTGACCCCATGGCAAGTGACCTGGGCCTGGACCCTGCCCCGGAACACGTTCGGCGATACCTGTTTGACCTCCAGGACCTTCTGCAGGGCAAAGATGATCTGCGGGAACCGCTTGCCTTCAAGGGCATAACCCCGCGCCGTGTCCGTGTAGCCGTCATTGGAAAACTGGATGCTGGCGACGGCCACCAGGATCTTTCCCGAAGCGGTCTCCGGGCGACTGGGGTCAAAGATAAGGCTGCCGGAAACATCGTTGGCGTAGCCCGTGATCGGCTCCAGCAGAGAGTCAATCATCAGGGTCACGGCGTTGATCCCTTTGGGATCGCTGAAGGTGAATTCACGCGCGGCGGCAGG